>NZ_JACRWG010000002.1:0-123913 GCF_014306455.1 Catenibacterium faecis | reverse complement strand
AGAACTATAATTCTATTTAAAGTGTGATGCATTATGCCGAGAAAATAAAGAAAACCTTATGATTATTAAAGGATATTTCAAATTAACTCGGCATAATATCTTTGTCCGCATAAGGAGGTTTATGCCGATATCGGCATAACGCTCCCTGAGGCACACCGATTCTAGAAGGTTTTACTAAACCATCTTCCATAATCCCTGCCTGCATGAATTTGCGAATAAGATGTAATGTTGTTGAGTCATTCACATTCTTTTCTCTAAGTATTGAGATTAACTTGTCATGATTTACAGTATCAAAATATGCTTCAATATCTAAGTCTATAACCCAGTCATAGCCTTCATTAATGTATTCTAGGGTCTTTAGTACAGCCATCTGTGCACTTCTTCTTGGTCTGAATCCATAACTGAATTCACTGAATGAAGAATCTAATTTCTTCATTAACACTTGTGCAACGGCCTGTTGAATAACTCTATCTACAACTGTAGGTATGCCTAATGGTCTTTTCTTGCCGTTAGGCTTTGGGATATAGACTCTCTTGACTGATTGGGGCTTATATTTCTTATTAAGTATGGAATATCTAATCTCTCTTCTATGCTTATAGAAGTATTCATCAAGTTCATCTACTGTCATCTTATCGACTCCAGATACACCTTTGTTTCTCTTGACTTGTAGAATAGCCCTATCAATATTTGAATCACTTAGTATTTCATCAATTAATCTCATATCTGTGTTCTCCTTTTCATATCGTAGATTTATCTAGAACCGTTCCCTCTTCCTTCATCTCCATAGAATTACGTTTTCTAATTATGAGATGCTTCCAATTTCGAACTATCTAGACATTGCTTTATGATGAGTGACATCATATAAACATTAGGTCCTTTGGTGTTGGTGAGACACCTACTATGACCTCAGCTGACTCCTCACAGTAAGCTTTTTATCGCACAATTTACCATCACTGATTTTAAAGATATTGGACTTCATTGCCTGTGAGGCCTCCCGGGGTAATTCACTAATCCTATTTCCTTCACAACGTCTTGATTTACTCTCTTGGTTTTACGTTTACCTTTAGGACTTCGGTTTGTATAGCAACCTTGTCCACCATTTAGCCTTGTATCAAGTTTCTGTTCGTACGCTCAAGGGAATCGCTACACCACTTCCTTCACTCCTACCTTTATGGTATCGGCTTGTGGTTCACTACACTTGGCGGTAAATACCTGTGGTCGGTTTATCTCCGACTGAATTAGTGCCATGCCCGGCACACTATTAAAGGAGAAGCGTACTTCGCTTCTCCTTTTTACTTGCATGCATAGTTATCAATTCTTTTAATCTTTTGTGAGAATAATTCTATTTCATGATTATCGAAATTCTCAAAGATATTCACATGATGTTCTTTAGGAATAATAGGCCTATTTTTATTCATCACTGCAAGAACCATCTTTTCCTGAATACTTAAATCAGGATAATAAATAGCCCCACCTAGTCCTGCCATTGTCGTTACATTCTTTAAAATAGAATAATCAAATTCTTTTGTAATATAACTCATGAATTCAGTATGGAATAAAGCTGTAATATAAATAGAATAATGCTTCTTAATCAGTAGTCCCTGATTTTTTTTAATAAAATCCACCATTTTTGGATCAAGTGCACCATAATAAACAGGAACACCTAATACAATCGTATCTGTCTTTTCTAAAACAGCCATATCTAATTCATCCAGGTTCATTAATGTACATGTATGATCAAGATATGTATTAATGACACGTGCTATTTTGGCTGTTGCGCCATGTTTTGATGTATAGAGTATTGTAATCATCATCACCACTCCCCTTTACATAATTCTAAACTAAAAAAAACAAATAAAAAAGTGCCGAAGCACTTTTTTAATATTATTTATTTACTGCATCTTTAAGTGTAGAACTTGCTTTAAAAGCTGGTACCTTGCTTGCAGCAATTTCGATTGTTTCACGAGTTCTAGGATTAATACCAGTTCTCGCTTTTCTTTCTCTGACTTCAAAAGTTCCAAGCCCTTTTAAAGCAACCTTATCACCTTCAACAAGTGCTTCTGATACTGCATTCACTAACGCATTGATTGCACGTTCTGCATCTGCTTTAGTTAATGAAGCACCTTCTGCAACCTTTTCTACTAATTCATTTTTCTTCATGAATAGATACTTCCTTTCTTTTTGACTTGTTCCATTATACCATCTTCAAACGGTCACGTATACACTTATAACAAATATTGATTATAGAGTAAACCATAACGCAAATAGACAATATTAAAGAATGAAACTGTATCAATAAAGCCAGAAATAGAAGACTGTGTATAATCACTTTCTTCACCATTAAGATGATAGTAATAATCTACTTCAGGATTTGTATAATCCTCATTCATAGTCACAATCAAAATACGTGCCTTCTGTTTCTTAATACGTGTAATAAGTGAATCAATCAATTCTTTTCTAGCACGTACTGTTACAATAATAACCAAATCATTTTCTTCAATGAGATCAAGTCTCTGTACTTCATCTCCTCTATTCGCAAAAGCATAGAGGAATTTTTCAAGTTTCAACATCTTTAACTGGAAATCCTGACAGGCAATACGTGAGAACTGATAACCAATCATAAATACCTGAGGAGCATCATGAATAAGTTCACAAATATGATCAATATCTTTAATATCTAATTGTGCCTGTCCTAATTCTAATGATTTCTTTGTATCATCATATACCTTATTGACAAGATATTGAGGATCCTTCTTAATCTTAAAATCATCATCCATGGAGAAATGAATTTCATCATGGGCAATCTCTAACGCAATTGCCATTTCTTTCTTAAATGTCGCAAAGTTACGACAATTTAAGTCTTTACAAAATCTTGAGATTGTTGCAGGAGATGTGAAACATAGTTCTGCAAGATCGTTAATTGAAATACTAGGAATCTGTTCAAGATGTGTAAGTATTGTTTTCGCAATACTATAATACATATCCTGTCCAGATGAAAAGTTTACATATGTCATAAGAAGATATAGAATATCTGTCTCGTTATAATCTCTAAATGGTTGATCCATAATTACTCCTTTCCTTTTAAATAGTCCTGACGACCTATTTCATAAAGATCATGTCCTTCACTATCAATGACTACAGTGAGTGGAAGATCTTCTACTACTAAACGACGTACTGCTTCAGGACCAAGATCTTCATAAGCAATGATTTCACATGATTTGATACAAGAGGCAATAATGGCGCCTGCACCACCAATCGCCCCAAAATAAACACCTTTGTATTGTTTCATTGCTTCTTTTACATCATTATTTCTTCTACCTTTACCAATCATTCCTCTTAATCCCTTTGACAACATTGTAGGGGAATAAGCATCCATACGATAAGAGGTTGTAGGTCCACAGCTGCCAATAATATGACCTGGCTTAGTAGGTGTGGGACCAACAAAGTAAATGACTTGATCATAAGGATCAAATGGTAATGGTTCGTTATTGTTTATTGCTTCTACAAAACGTTTATGAGCTGCATCACGTCCTGTATAAATCGTACCACTTAATAATACCTGATCACCAACACGAAGTGATTCAACCTTTTCAATAGTAAGAGGCGTTTCTAATTTAATCATAATGTAACCTCCTGATGACGTGATACATGACAGCATATAGCTACTGCGCAAGGTAAGCCGGCAATATGTGTTGGACATGTTTCTACATGTAAGGCAAGCGCTGTTGTTTTACCCCCAAAACCTGCTGGTCCAATACCCGTTGCATTCACTTTTTCCAACATTTCTTCTTCTAATGCACGATAACGAGGATCTGGATGATGTTCTTCAATCTTCTTAATCATTGCCTTTTTCGCAAGATAAGTAACATGATCAAATGTACCACCTATACCTACACCTATCACGATTGGGGGACATGGGTTGGGACCTGCATCTTCAACAACCTTTAAAATAAAGTCCTTAACGCCTTCAATCCCATCACTTGGTTTAAGCATTTTAACCTGACACATATTTTCACTACCAAATCCTTTAGGTGCTACAGTGATCTTAAGTTTATTACCAGGAACGATATCATAATGAATAATTGCTGGTGTATTATCTTTTGTATTAATACGGTCAAAGACAGGATCATTGACAACACTCTTTCTTAAGTATCCTTCAGTATACCCCTGTCTGACACCTTCATTAATAGCTTCTGTAAGGTTGCCATCCACATAGACTTCCTGACCTATTTCCACAAAAATACAGGCCATTCCTGTATCCTGGCAGATTGGTTCCTGGTTACTTGCTGCAATGTCCGCATTTTCCTTTAATATTTCTAATGTGTGTTTAGAAACAGGAGAATCTTCTGTAGAGATGGCTTCTAATAAACGGTTATAAACATCTGTAGGAAGATGACAAGCACTTTTAATACATAACTCTTTAATTGTTTCTGTAATTGTTTCTGATTTAATTATTCTCATATGATCACCTATACCAATTTCTTCTTCATCGACTTGAGATCTGGACAAAACAAACTATAGTAACGCAAGCTCATAAGCTGTACTGCAGTTAATAATGCATGCTTGGTTGTCTTGTTTTTAAGTGAACCACCGACTAATACCTTATATTCCACAGGAATACCTAGATTATCTTCATGAGTAGAAGTAATCCATACAATATGACATTTAGATTTATTTAGATACTGTAAGACCTTATGTCCCACATGCTCAAAATTACCATTTAATGAAATCACAATTGCGACAGAATCCTTAGTCATCTGTTTTGCACATTCTAATTGTCTTTCTGAATCCATATATGCAATCGTAAACTTTTCTAACATTAACAAGTCTGTCTGTAATAGAATAGCGGCACTTGTAGAAAACTGAGTTCCAAAGAAAGCGACTTCTTCATGATCATGAATTAAATGAAGTACTTCATCCAATATTTTCCAATCAAGGATTTTTGAAATTTCTTTAGTAGATTCAATAATCTGCTGCGCAAATTCTTCTGTTGCTTTTTCTGGTGAATGTGCCATACACTCTAAATCAATATTAATTAAATTATTGAACTTCTTATTATTAGAATGAAAACTATTGCATTCTTGTTTTAAGTGTGCAAAGTTTTCATATCCTAAAGCACGACAGAAACGTGAAATGGTTGCTGGAGACACAAAACATTCTTCTGCAAGTTCACTAATACGCATATCGGGAATACGATAAAAATTATTAGCCATAAACAAAGCTATAAAATAGTTTGTATCTGTTTCACTAGCTGTATCTAGATAGATCATCAGGCGATAAAATAAATTTTTCATATTTTCTCTCCTTCACGTTATTTATCTATATTATTATATAATACTTTTCAAATTAAAAAAAGAATGACATATGCACTATTTAGTAGAAATATGAACTGTATTCATATTAGGTTCACAATTCTCCGTTATATTCTTATATGTAGTTCACGGATACTCCCAAGTGACTACATAACTTCTCCCCCAAAAAGTTATTAAAAGGAAAATGACAGGCTTCCCCATCATATACGGCCTGTCATTTTTTCTATTTCAAGACTTCTCTATAAACACGTAATACGTTTTTATAAAAGACTTTTTCTATTTCTTCAGTTGTAAGTCCTGCGTCTTTAAGTGCCTGTTCTAATTGAGGCAAGTAAGACGCATTTTTCATTTCTAAATTTTGTGAAATACCATCAAAATCAGAACCTAAACCAATACAATCAATACCAGCTAGATCTTTAATATAAAGAATATGCTTCACCATATCTTCAATACGTGATTTTTCTGCATTCTCACCTAAGAATCCTGCGGCATAATTAAGCCCCATCACACCACCACGATGAGCAAGTTTCAAAATCATATCATCACTCATATTGCGGGCATGTGGACATACAGCACGTGCATTAGAATGAGATGCCACAAAAGGTTTCTTGACGATATCTAATACATCATAGAAACACTTATCTGACATATGAGAGACATCAATGATCATTCCTAGATCTTCCATTTCTTTAATATAGGCTTTTCCTGCATCAGTGAGACCATGTTCATCATCACATGTATGATAGCCATGTGTATCATCATTCATATCAAAGTTAGGATATGTGAGTCCATTGATATGATTCCAGCTTAATGCAACCATACGTACACCTAAACGATAATAGTTTCTCAAATAAGAAAGGTCTTCATGAATCACAGCACCTTCTTCAATAGTAAGAAGCGCACTCATGACACCATTATGTGTATTGTCCATAATTTCATCATAAGTAGTGACAGGCTGAATCTTATCCTTATTCTTTCTCATTTCCTGATAGAAATAATCAATACATTTCATAACATGATCCACTGGATCTGCTGTTTCTTTTAATTCAGTAAAGATGGCAAAGTTCTGTAGAAGATAATCTCCTTCTTCCATCTTTTTTATATCAATATTTAAGTTATTTTCACTTAATGAGAGGTGATTCTTTTCCATCTCATAAAGTGTATCGCAATGCATATCTACTACTTTCATTACTCTACCTCAAAAGGAATATCTAAAGTCTTATAGGCTTCTGTTTTATCCTGTGTTTCCTTAAGCCATGCAATGGCTTTTTTTAATTCTTCAGGGTCTTCTTCTACAATACCCCCTACTGCAACCTGTACAATATCATAAATAGACTGCCATAAATCATCAAAACTATGTGAATCCTGATCAGCCATTTCACTATCTACATATACATCTAAATCTCTACCTGTTTCATATGCTTCTTTTAATGTCATTTTTCTTTACTCCTTTATATATCCAAAATGAATACAAGCTTTATAAATACCATCATCATCAATATCTGCAGTTACATAATCTGCTTCCGCTTTAGTCATTGCATCACCATTACCCATACAAATTGACGAGGAGGCATGCTTCATCATTTCTATATCATTCTGTGAATCACCAAAACATACATAATGATCACTACCTAATACCTTTCCTAATTCCATAATACCTGTTGCTTTAGATACACCTGCAATGGCAACATCCGCAAAACAAGATAAGCCAGGTAATACTGAAATACCTTCTAAATCAAGAAATGGTTTATAGTCCCACCCTTTAGGTCCATAAATAATCATCATATCGACAAGATCAATCCCGTTATATTTTTCAACCGGCCCTATCTGGTTTCCAAAATAACGCTGTGTCTCTAAGACATATTCATCTGGTTCTTTTGTAATAATGCGATGTTCTTTCTTTAATGTTACTGCAAGATTGAGTTCATCTGCTTTTTCAATCGTACGAATAACATCCTCATTCTTAAAATGATGGGCATTGATTACTTTTCCTTTTCCATCAGTAATCAACTGACCATTATTAAATACAAAGCCATCCCAGTCCGCAATATCCTGTATACCAGTACGTAAGAAAGAATCTCTTCCTCTTCCTGTTGAAACAACGATTGGATATCCTGCTTCTTTTAATTTCTTAAGTGCAAGAATCGTTGAATCATATACTATATGTTCATCTGTCGTACCTCTAATAGTACCATCCACATCAAAACACATCATTGGTTTCATACCATCAACTCCTTACGCCTATTATACATAAAAAAGAAAAAGAATGCATCATGCATTCTTTATCCGATAATACCTAATTCTTTCATTTTTTCATGTACTGCTTTAATACCTGTTTCTTCATCTTCTCCATCGGCAGTAATCACAATCTTTGCCTTTGTTGGAATACCTAATGAAAGAACGCCCATCATCGATTTAAGATTCACAGTTTTACCTGAATAAGTTAAGGTAAAGTCACTGTCGAATGTCTTTGCGACTTCGATAAGATCCATTGCAGGTGTCGCATATAAACCTACTGGATCTGTTACGATGCATGCTAAAGTTTTTGCCATAAATTGTAACCCCTTTCATAACTCTATTATACCACAATAAAAGGGGCATTAAATAAATAAACATAAAATTAAATAAAAAAAACGAACAAATTAATGTTCGTTGTTTACAGATGGCAGGGGCTACAGGAATCGAACCCGTATCAACGGTTTTGGAGACCGATGTTCTACCATTGGACCAAGCCCCTAAGTTAAACTGCTTGTTTATATTACCATACCAATTTCTAAAAAGCAATAGTAAAATACATAAGAAAATGATATTATTGTATGAGTGAGGTGAGTCTATGTTTTTTAAACGCAAAGAAGCAGTAAAAACAATTGAATTTAATCATGCTTATGAAGATTTTCAAAATAATATGAATATTATTCTTTTATGTGTAGATGATGATTTAAAGTTTGATGTCAGACATCCTGTTGATGCACAATGTTATCCTGCCAGATTAATTGATCAGCATGCTAAAAGGGATCTTGATCCTACTGCAACATATTATGTTTATGCACTTGCAGCTGGTACAGCACATGAAGGAGCAAGAAAATTAGTCAAAGCTGGATTTAAGGTCTTTGATTTAGGATCTTTAGTAGATTTCAAAGGACCTGAAGAAGGTAATTCTGTCAAACAGAAAAGACATAAACATTAAAGAAGGACTATAAAATTCATAGTCCTTCTTTTTCATATTATTTTAAATCTTCACCATTTGTTTTGATGACTTTCTGATACCAGTAGAATGATTCTTTTCTACGTCTAGAGAAGTCACCTGTTCCATCATCATATCTTTCTACAAAGATAAAACCATAACGTTTAGCCATTTCACCAGTAGAAGCTGATACTAAGTCAATACATCCCCAAGGAGTATAACCTCTTAAATCAACACCATCTAATACTGCTTCATGCATCTGTTCAATATGACTTCTTAAGTAATCGATACGATAATCATCACGTACTTTACCATCTTCATCAATCTTGTCATATGCACCTAAGCCGTTTTCTACGACAAAGATAGGTTTCTGATAACGATCCCAGATTTCATTTAATGAATATCTTAAACCAATTGGGTCAATCTGCCAGCCCCAGTCAGAAGCTTTAAGATATGGGTTTGATACACCACCTAGGATATTACCTGAACCTGCTTCTTTACTCTTATCTGCTGTCTGACAATTAGACATATAATAAGAACATGTATAGAAATCAACTGGACCAGCCTTTAAGATATCTTCATCGCCTTCTTCCATAACGATGTTGATATTATTTTCTTTAAAGTATCTCTTAATATAGTTTGGATAAGCACCACGGCACTGTACATCTGAACAGAACCAGTTCATCAAATGATTCTTTTCCTGGTTCACAATCTGATCATGAGGATCACATGTTAAACCATAGCTAGTTGCCATAATCTGCATACAACCTACCTGATAATTAGGATCAATTTCATGAGCCATTTTAACTGCAAGTGCACTTGCTACAAACTGATGATGTAAGCCCTGGAAACGATTCTGAGGATTATCTACCTGTTCCATGAAATTCATTGTCTTGATTTCATTTAAAATACCCTGTGATAAGAAACCACCCATTGGTGTAGTCGCTGAGTTGATTTCATTGAAAGTCAACCAGTATTTTACTTTACCTTTATATCTAGTAAAAATTGCTTTACAGAAGTTTAAGTAACAGTCAATCATACGACGATCTGCCCAGGCATTCCATTTCTTAGTTAAGTTAAATGGCACTTCATAATGTGAAATAGTAATTAATGGTTCAATATTGTATTTACGACATTCATCAATTAATTCTTCATAGAACTTTAAACCTTCTTCATTAGGTGTTTCTTCATCACCATTAGGGAAAATTCTAGTCCATGCAATTGAGAAACGATACATCTTGAATCCCATTTCTGCAAATAATGCAATATCTTCTTTAAAACGATGGTAATGATCAATCGCATCATGTGAAGGATAGAAAGTACCTTCTTCTAATACTGGTGTAATGCGTTTACTTACTGTTGCTGTTCCTCCAGTACATACATCAGGGCAGGAAACACCCTTTCCACCTTCCTGCCATCCACCTTCTAGCTGGTTGGCTGCAGTTGCGCCACCCCAATAAAAGTCTTCTCTAAAACTCATTATAATGTCCTCCTTGTTTTCAAGAGTATACTATCAAACATTTAAAGATTAAGCTTATTATTTTCATAATTTGAATTTTATATTGCACAGTGTTATATACTGTTATATACTGTTTATAGGAGGAAGAGATATGCATATTATCATTAATCATTCGTCAATGATTCCTATTTATGAACAAATTGTAGAAGCCATTAAAGAAGCAATACTCTCTAATCAGTTATCTCCTAATGAAGCACTTCCTTCAGTACGTGCTTTATCTAAAGAATTAAAAATCAGTGCTTTAACTGTGAAGAAAGCCTATGATTTCTTGGAAAAAGAAGGCTATACAACAACTGTTCATGGAAAAGGAAGCTATGTATTGGAGGTTTCTCAAAATGAAGTAAAAGAAAATTGTTTAAAAGAAACAGAAGAACTATTATCTCGTGCTATAGAAAAAGGGAAATGTTCTGGCATTACTTATCAGGAAATGCAGGACATGTTATCTCTTATTATGGAGGATGTTTATGATTCACATTGATCATTTGAAAAAGAGTTATGACTCATTTACTCTTGAGTGTAGTTTAGATATTCCTAAAGGTGTGATTACTGGAATTATAGGAATGAATGGTGCTGGTAAGAGTACATTATTCAAAAGCATTCTTGGTATTAATCCTATTGATGAAGGAAACATACAAATACCTGATAAGCAGGATATTGGTGTCGTATTAAGTGAAACAGGATTCAGTGAATTCTTTACTGTATCCGATATAACCAGCATTCTTAAATGCACTTATAAACGTTTTGATGAAGATTTGTTTCATTCTTATTGTCAGCGTTTTGATATTCCTTTAGATAAGAAAACACGTACATTCTCTACAGGTATGAAAGCAAAACTCAATATCATTATTGCCTTAACACATCATGCAAAATTGCTGATCTTAGATGAACCAACTGCAGGACTTGATGTTCTTACTAGAGATGAAATACTTGATATACTAAGAGATTATATGGAACAGGAAGATTGTACTATTCTTATTTCTTCTCATATATCGAGTGATTTAGAATCATTATGTGATGATCTTTATGTAATTGATCATGGGCAGATCATCATGCATGAAGAAATGGATACACTTCTTTCTCTTTTTGGTGTGTTAAAGGTATCTAAAGAAGATTACGATAACTTAGATAAAGATTATCTGCTGGAAGTAATGAAAGAACCGTTTGGTTATTCATGTCTTACAAACGAAAGACAGTTCTATAGTGAAAACTATCCTACTATTGTGATTGAACAGAATCATATTGATACAATGATTCCTATTCTATTAAAAGGAGAGCGCTTATGAAAGGGTTACTCAAAAAAGACTTATTATTACTTAAATCTCAAATAAAGTATATTGTAACGATTGTTGTAATCTGTCTGATTATGGCTTATGCAAATTCTGGATTTGCGTATATTTCTAGTTATCTTACATTCATGGGAACAGGACTTGTCTTCAATTCATTTTCTTATGATATGTATCACAATGAGATGACTTATCTCTTTGCCCTGCCTTTCAGCAAGAAAGAATACTGTTTAGAGAAATATATCTATGCACTCACTATCACATTCATATCATGGCTGATTGCATTCCTCATAAGTTCCGCAACTCATATTAACTTAGAAACAACAATTGTCCAGTTTGCCATGCTCTTTTCCGCATTCATATATATTTCTATCACGATTCCTGTAATGATGAAATACGGTCGTGAAAAAGCAACTATTATTGTCTTAATGTTAATGCTTGTTTTATTTCTTGCAGTCGCAAGTGGTGCCACATCAGTTGGCATGTTGATGAGTCAAATTTCAGCATTCCTACTCATTGGAATATATGCCTTCATTGTACTCGTTGTCTTAATCATCTCATATAGAAGTACAATCTCTATTCTTAACGATAAAGAACTATAAGAAAGAACCGCTACATCTGGTAGCGGTTCTGTTTGTTTATATATTGTCCAATTATTATTCCAAGTAATGATGGAAATACACCATATAATACAATTTCTGAACTTGGTGCAAGAATCTTTTCAATATCTGTCAATGAAACATGAATAAAGCTAAGATAACAGCCAAGTAGCTCCATCATACCAAAGAATAATGTAAGTAAGTAAATAGCACGATGATCTGACTGACCATAGAGTACTGATATAATAAAAGCTGATGCAGGCAATACTAAATACAAAATAAATAATGACACTTCAATAATCTGTCCTGGATGTGTTCTTGACCAGGCAAATAATATATACAAAGACCAAATCACCATATAAATGAGAAATGGAATCCCCTTCTTTAACTTCTTCATACTAACCACTCCCTAATACTATTATATTACAAAATATATGTAATAGTTATGAATTTGATACTTGATCACTAGGAAGCGCTAATAAAAAGATTGTCACAAGAATCATCGCAAAACCAATGAGATCAATACCCTTAAACGGTGTAGATAACCATACAAAGGCAAATAATGTAGCTGAAACAGGTTCAATACTTGCAATCATACTTGCTTTGACTGGTCCAATATCTACAACTCCCTGTAAATACAATGTAAAGGCAGCAGCTGTACCAATAACTATAATACCTATTGTCACAAGTAATCCATCTAAGTCTAATACAGGTGCAAGAGTCCATGTCTTGCCTGCACATAATAGCACAACACCACCAAATAACATTCCAATACCTGTAACTGGTACACTACCATAAACTGCCATCAGACGCTTAGGATAAATAGAATAAGCAGCACTCGTAAAACCACAGGCAATACCCCAGAATAATCCTGTTGGAGTAAGTGCTAATCCGTTTAAACGACCATGTGTTGCAATCACAAAGGCACCACCTAAGGCTAAAACAATACATAATGCTTCAATCTTATTTGGTAATCTCTTTGATGTAAGACAAACGAAGATCATGATATAAATTGGTGAAAGATACTGCAATACTGAGGCAGTTCCTGCATTGGATGTATTAATAGCCTGTAAATAAGTGAACTGACACAACATTAAGACAAAACCAAAACCAAATGTTTTAATCAAGTCTTTCTTTTGACTTACTAAACGTTTCATCGCTTCTTTTTGTGTCAATGCACCAAATAGTGTAATCAATAATCCCGCAAAACACATACGCATAGATGTGAGCCACATCGGATTGGCTTGATAATGAGTAAATAAGAACTGTCCGCTTGCACCTGAAAAACCCCAGCATGTCCCACCAATTAAAGTGAGAAGTACTCCTCTTTTAAAATGTTCCATAATGTCTCCCCCGAAAATATGTCCATATATCATAACACAAAACAATTAAAAGAGAAGTAAAAAAAGGCAGATTTCTCTGCCTTACTTATTGAACTTGAATGTTTTAATACCAGGATAAACTGCACTATCACCTAAAGCTTCTTCAATACGAAGTAACTGATTGTATTTAGCCACTCTTTCAGTTCTACTTGGTGCACCAGTTTTAATCTGACCTGCATTGAGGGCGACAGCTAAATCCGCAATAGTTGTATCTTCTGTTTCACCAGAACGATGAGATACAATGGCTGTCATGTTTGCGTTATGAGCCATCTTAATAGCTTCTAATGTTTCAGATAGCGTACCAATCTGGTTTAACTTAATAAGGATAGAATTACCTGCTTTTAATTCAATACCTTTAGATAAACGTTTAGTATTAGTAACGAATAAATCATCACCTACTAGCTGTACTTTGTCTCCTAATTCCTGAGTCATAAGTGTCCAGCCTTCCCAGTCTTCTTCATCTAAACCATCTTCTAATGAATAGATTGGATACTTTTCAACTAAAGATTTCCAATGTGCAATTAACTCTGCAGATGTATAAGTCTTACCTGACTTAGGTAATTTATAGAAGCCTTTCTTATCTGTCTTCCATTCACTTGATGCAGCATCAATTGCAAGTACAAAGTCTTTACCTGGTTCATAACCTGCATTCTTGACTGCTTCTAGAATAGTTTCAATTGTTTCTTCATCAGTTGATAAGTCTGGCGCAAATCCACCTTCATCACCTACTGAAGTAGCGAGTCCCTTAGACTTTAATAGTGACTGTAATGCATGGAATACTTCAGTCGCCATTCTTAAAGCGTCTTTAAAGCTATCAGCACCTACTGGCATGATCATAAATTCCTGTACATCCACAGTATTTGTGGCATGAGCACCACCATTTAAGATATTCATCATTGGGACAGGAAGCTTATTCGCATTCACACCACCAATGAAGCGATAGAGTGAAATACCTTCACTCTTAGCAGCAGCCTGAGCAGCTGCTAAAGAAACAGCTAGAATCGCATTGGCACCAAAGTTAGATTTATCTTCTGTACCATCTGCTTCAATCATTAGTTTATCAACATGATATGTATCTCTTGCATCAGCACCAATGACTGCTTTCGCAATTTCATTATTCACATGTTCGACTGCCTTAGAAACACCTTTACCACCAAACTTCTTAGGATTGTTATCTCTTAATTCTAATGCTTCAAATTCACCTGTAGAAGCACCACTAGGGCTTGCAGCACGTCCTACTGTACCATCCGCAAGAGTCACTTCTGCTTCTACTGTAGGATTCCCACGAGAATCAATAATTTCACGTCCATATACTTTCTCAATTAAATATTTGTTCATTGTTTACCTCCAAGTTAGTTTTCTCTAACTATGGTTAGTTTAGCATAACCACAGTTATTAAACAAGCAAAATGACCAGAAAAATTAATTTAATATATTTATTGCATTTACCCTATATGTATGATAATATCTACTTGATCAATCCTTTAGAAAAGAGTGGCCACGGCCACTCTTTTTTTACTTGATATTCAATTGTTGTGAGAGACAATGCCCGTCTTTAGAAGTTATCACTATGTTTTTTAGAACCCAATTAAAGATCCTTTTGAAATTAAGCCGATTATTTCGGCTTTTTTACGCTTTATATTTTCTCAAATTATTTTTCATGGTATAGCATACATAGTGATATATTAAATTGGAGGTGTACCCATTACATATTTTCTAAAAAAGGTGAAGCTGAATGGCCGTACTTACCTCTCTATTGTGGAAAGCTACTACTCCCGTGATAAGAGAGGTGCAGCTCATCGCACATATAAATCCTTATCTTCCGTTGAGACATGGAAGGCAAAGGGAATAGATGATCCTGTTGCACATTTTCAAAAGGAAGTTGAAAAACTCAACCAAGAAGCTAAGAATAAAAAAGTTATTAAGATATCAGATAAAACGCCTAAAACGAATCTAGGCTACTTCTCTTTCGTATCCATAATGAATAAGCTTGGATAAAGAAGTATGTGGACTACTTCAATCTATCTAATTCCTTTGAGTATGATATTCTTGAAAGAATACTGCAGTTCAAGGTGCTTAATAACAAATACAGCGCATCAGATATTATGAAATTTACCAGAGGATTTCAGGTAGTTAAAGGTGAAACTAGATATATTAATACAACTCAATCAAGTGATTTTATAATAGATTTAGTAAAGATAACAGATCTTCCACTTACTAATTACTTCCTAACAGAAAGAGAAATAAAGAGAATATTCAGTTACAAAATATAAAATTAACTGTAGATTATTCATTTGTATAACATAAAGAAAGCAGCATGATACTCAAAAGCGAATTTCATGTTACTTTTTTAAAACTATCACTATGTTTAGATGCTGGATTCTAAAGTCATGTATTAAACAAGTAAAATGACCTGATAAATTAATTTAATATATTTATTGCATTTACCCTATGTATATGATAATATCTAGTTAGTTACTACTAACTAGTAACTAAAAAAAACATATCCTTACAATCCTTAAGAAAAGAGTGGCCACGGCCACTCTTTTTACTTGATATTTAATTGTTGTGAGAGACGATGTGATGCAAGCATCACTCTTGTCATTGGTAGATCATGATTAACTGGAGAATCTACACCGAAGTAGACCTTCATAACCATAACCGCAAAAGCATTGGCATCGATAACATATTCAAGATCATGAGGCTGTTCCATATTTGTATAATCCTGATAATAACGTCTTAATTCTGTAAATAACGCAAATAAGGATTTTTGATCTTCCTTCTTAAAAGCATCGATATCAACATATAAGCATCCTTGTTTACCTGATATATATTTCACTAAATGATAGTTCTGACCTTCTGGCATTTCATAAACAACATCTACGCGAGGGACATCCTGAAGACTACAGCCAAAAGAGATCAGTTTCTCTAAATAACGTTTCAACATGAGTCTTACCTCCTTCAACATCACGATTGTGATGTTGGTAGTATTTTACACCAAAAATCAAAAAAAGCAAGAATATCACTTGTAATATTTAAGTAGTAAAATCAAGAAATTATCATTATATATGCTTTTTTAATGCCTCCATATAAGCTTCTCCATAACGTGAAAGAATCATATTCTTTTGTGTAATAGTGCCTACTTTCATAATTTCATCCACTAATAAGGGAACAGAAATAATTGTTTCACCATTCAATTCTTTAGAGATAATACCAGTAGATACTGTATAACCATTTAAACCTATTAATAAGTTAAAGAGTGTCGCACGGTCTCTTACCTTAATATTTCTCTTTCTATCCAATGTACTTAATACTTCTTCTGAGAAATAGAAAGAATTGTATTCTCCCTGTTCAAAAGAAAGATATGGGTAATCTTCTAAGTCTTTAAGAGTTAGTGTCTTCTTATAAGCAAGAGGATGGTGGTAAGAAATAAAGACATGAGGTTTTGCGACAAAGAGTTCTTTAAATTCTAAGTTATTCTGTCTGATCATCTTCATGATGACTTCTTCATTCTTAGGGCATGTATAAAGAACACCTATTTCACTTTTCATAGTAGAAACATCTTCGATAATTTCATGTGTTTCTGTTTCTCTTAATGTAAAATCATATTGGTTAACACCAAACTGTCTAATAACATCTACAAAGGCATTAACTGCAAATGAATAATGCTGGCAGGATACACTAAAATGAGGACTTTGATGTTTATCATTCATATAGCGTTCTTCAAGTAGATCAGCTTGATCTAATACCTGTCTTGCATAACTTAAGAATGTTTCTCCTTCTCTAGATACAATAACACCTTTATTGGTACGTCTAAAGATTGTGATATGCATTTCGCTTTCTAATTCTTTAATCGCATTTGTAAGAGAAGGCTGTGAGATAAATAGTCTTTTAGCCGCCTGAGTAATGCTTCCTGTTTGTGCCACCATGACGACATAACGTAATTGATTGAGTGTCATGAAATCCTCCTTTTCCTGGGAAATTATTTTGTTTTAAGTGTCAGTTCTGCAATCTTTGTCTGACCATCCTGTAAATAGAGTGGTAATGTACGTGACGATGATGTAATAGAATCCTTGTCTGTTTTCTTTAAATAACCTTTAATCCCTTCTTCACTTTCTGCAAGAATGAGATCAGGAACACTACCTACATAGTCTGATAAATCAGGACCATAGGTTTCTCCTGATTCATTTTTAGGATAACCCTTTTCAATGATTTCCTGGCTATCAGGAATAATCAAATGATTATTAATATAGGCAATCTCAAAGCGAGACATCTCATTTGATATATTTTTCTGAAAATAGAGAACACCACATATAGAAATTATAAAAAAGAGGGGAATAACCCAAAGTATTTTATATTTTGACATCCATTACTTCTCCTTCTTGTGTAAATGCGAGAACCTGATCTTTATGATCATATTCTTCTATAAATCTTTCAATGACATCATATTTATTCCAACAATGCATTGGGACAATGTAACGCGTATGACATACTTTTAAGAAGTCTGCAACACCTTCATGATAATTATCTTCTAGACGAGGATCTAAAGGAATAAAGGCTACATCTATATCAAAGTCCTTCATCTTTTCTAGTTCTGTATGATAAAGGTTCTTCTGCCAATCCAGCCACTCTTTATCTTCCCCAGCCCAATTCCAGTTATTGAGATCTCCTGCATGATAAAGAGTATAACCATCTACTTGTACCATAAACGCAATACCTTCATCATTTGATAAATAAGTACTCACTTCTATATTAGAATCAAAATAGACAATATTATCCTTTAAATAAGAGATAGAATCATCTTCTATTTTCTCTATATCACTAGATAGTAAATAATGAACATCTTTGTATTCATTCTTTAAGTCAAAGATCTTCTTAGAATAATGATCACCATGTCTATGACTTGCAAAAACATAAAGTTTCTTTCCTTCAGGTACTTTTGGAATAGTCCCTGTATAATAATCAAATAACAAGCATGTACGATCTGTTTCTATAAAGAAACTGCTATGTGTTATATAAGTAATTTTCAACATAATACCACCTCTATTTTTGTATTATAACACCTTTGATTCTCTCTTCCATCTATTTTATAATACATGAAAAAGGAGAAAAGTATATGACAGCATGTTTATATGTCGGTATGGGTGGTTTTATAGGTTCAGTACTTCGTTATTTAGTCGGTTTGATTCCTTTAAAGACTACACATGGATTCCCATTACTGACTCTATTTATTAATATTCTCGGTGCATTCTTAATAGGTTTTATTAGCACAATAGCTTTAAAGAAGTCTATGAATCCCCACTTAGTTCTATTACTTAAAACAGGATTATGTGGGGGATTTACTACCTTCTCTACATTTGCGTTAGAATCTATTACTTTACATAAGAATGGCAATACAACTCTTGCAATGATTTATATAGTTCTAAGTATAGTACTTGGACTAAGTGCAGTCATTCTAGGTGATTATTGTGCACACTAAAAGGCAGATTTCTCTGCCTTTTTAATTATTTGATTGCTTCTTTTAATGCATGTGCAAGCTGATCTGCACAAGATGTATTTTTCATACCACAGGTATTGCCTTCTAGAATAGCTACGATTTCTTCTGCTTCTTTACCTTCTACAAGTTTACCAATGGCTTTTAAGTTACCATTACATCCTCTAGTAAATACAACGTTATGAATTGTATGACCTTCTAAGTCAAAATCAATAGCAGTTGCACAAGTTCCTTTAGTCTTATAAGTAAAATGTTCCATAACCATATCCTCCATCTCTTATATTAACAAAGGAAGGAATAATGTGGCAAGACCTAAAAAGAAGAAAAAGCCCATACAGTCTGTCACAGTTGTGACAAATACACCTGACGCAAGTGCTGGATCGATATTTAAACGTTTTAAGATAACTGGTACTAAATAACCTGCAATATTAGCTGCAAGCATATTTAAGATCATAGCCAAACCTGCAACTAAACCAAACCATGGGTTACTAGCAAACCACCAGGCACCAATAGCCACAATAATACCAATCACAATACCTGATAATAAACCAACAGTGATTTCTTTACAGAAAATCTGGAAGGCATTGTCTTTATCCACTTCACCTAAAGATAAACCACGACATAAGATAGTAAGTGACTGTGTCCCTGCATTACCACCCATTCCAGTAACAATGGACATAACTGAAGATAAAGAGACAACCTTGGCGATTGTAGATTCAAAGTTTGCGACAACTGCAGCAGCCATAACAGCTGTAAATAAATTGACAATAAGCCAAGGAATACGGCTCTTTGCAGATTCTAATACTGTAGAATCTACACGTTCTTCACCACTCATACCAGCCATTAAGTTGATATCTTCTGTTGTTTCTTCTTCCATGACATCCATAACATCATCAATTTCAATCACACCAAGCATGCGATACTCTGAATCAACAACTGGCATCATATAGAAACCATATTTCATAAACTTCTTAGCCACTTCTTCCTGGTCCATATTAACATCTACTGTTTTTACATTAGGATTCACAATATCCATGATTGGTGTATCGAAAGGAGAAGATACAATATCTCTTAAAGAAATAACACCTTTTAATACCTTTTCTTTATCTAAAACATATAAGTAATAGGTTGTATCTTCTTCAACCTGTGTTTGTAAGTATTCTAATGTCTTTAATACTGTATTATTGGCTTTAATAGAGATAAACTCTGTTGTCATAATACCACCAGCAGTGCTTGGATCATATTTCAACAGGCTCTCAATATGTGTCTTATCCTCTATGTCTAATTTAGATAATACATCTGCACGTTCTTCTGGATCATCTAGTTCACCAATCAAATCGGCTAATTCATCATCACTCATCTCATCTAAGATAGCACTCTGACGATCTTTAAGGAATGTTTTAAGGATTTCATACTGCTCATCCTCATCCTCTTCTTCCTCAATAACATCCGCAATAATATCATTCGGGAGTTTAGAAAGAATATTATTTAACTGACTATGATGATCCTGTAATACATCAAGAATATCCGCGGGGTGAATATCATCTATCGCTTCCTGAATCTGTTCTGAAGTCCCATTTATTAAGAGACTAGTAAGATGTTCTTTTGTCATCTTATCCATGTTATTCACCCTCCTTGTATATATAAAAGTCCTTTGCCATTTTATCATTTTTTATATTAAATCTAAAGTCTTATAATGTAAAACTATTACAAAAAAAGTCATCGTTTAGATGACTTTCATAGCGCCCTGCTGTCTGATATGAGTGACATAGCAACAATGTTTACCCATATACTTTTCTATTTCATTCTTATACTTTCTAGCATAATCATTTTCTACAAATACCTGGATAGTACCTTCAAAACCAGGACCATGTACTCTTACTACACCCTTATCTTTTAGAATCTTTTCACTCATACAGATTGCGAGAGAAATGTTCTGATGAGAAGGATCTTTTGAAGAATAAACATTCTGTAAATATTCAAATGAACTATTACCTGAACGTCTGATCTGAATCTTGAACTCATGGAAGTTACCATCTCTTAATGCCTTTAATTCCTTATTTACACGCTTTTCTTCACTATAGAAATGCATTGCACGTAAAATAGCTCTATCTGAACATACTTTACGCATTGGAATGATATGTTCATAGAATTCATTTTCATCTACTTCTCTTAAGAATTCTTTACCAAAATATTTGGCTACTGATCTCATTTCTTCAATGATAGCACGATATTCTTTCGTTAAGTTAGCTGGTACATCTTTTGTATCTACTATGCATAAAGAATGATTGAACTGTTCAAACTTAATCATCTGTTTCTTAATAAGTGGTTTCTTAGGATCCTTGAAATCAATCTTGATTAAACCACCAATCGCACAAGCCGCCTGATCCATTAAACCACATGGTTTACCAAAATAGATGTTTTCAGCATACTGTGCAATCTGGGCAATAATCAATGGATTAATAGAACCACTATTGTATAAACCATTTAAAATAGTGGCAAGAAGTACTTCTATTGCAGCACTTGATGACATACCTGAATAAAGTGGTACTTCACTTGTAATATAAGCGTTAAAACCGCCTACTTCATAACCTAATTTTTGGAACTGAGATACAATACCTTTAATTAAAGATTCAGTTGTACCCTGTTCATCAAAAGCTAACTTTAATCCTGCTTTACTAATTGTGATAGGGCGAATATCTGGGAATCCTTCAGAAGTAATTCTTACGACATTATCATCTGTAGGTGTAACAACCGCAATAATATCACGGTTAACAGAACATGCAAGCATCTTACCATGCTGATGATCTGTATGCATACCACAGATTTCACTACGTCCTGGTGCACTATAGATTTCTACTTCTTCATCACCATATAATTCAATAAACTGTTTTAAAGCAGTGACATAACGATTCTTCTGTTTTGTAAGTCTGGCATCTTCTGTATAAAGATCCTTGATGAGTGCTTTATATTCCCCTTTGTTAAATCCTGTAATAATCTTACTTGCTTTCTTCACTTGAATCACCTCGAATATATATATGAAATTATTGTTAGTTATCTATTAAGATTTTAACATTTCTTACCATAGTTGTACACTTCTAGACAAATGAATATTCGAAATTAATCACACAATAGTATGTAGTATTCATTTCTTTGACCTTAGAAGTAATTAATTTATTAAGTTCCTTCTTACTATACTTATCATCCTTCATTAATACATCAAAGACAAGGTTTGTATGTGTAGGACCTCTCACTATTCTAAAATCATGGATAGAAAGTGATGAGTCAATAGATTCTACAATACTAGTCACTTTATCTCTTAAATCATTTGTGAGTGTATCATGGATATCAATAGGGTCCATATGGATTGTAGTAAGAATATGGAACTTCTCCATCATTGCACGTTCAATATTATCTATTTCATCATGAGTTGTCATCATATCAATAGAAGCATCTACTTCACAATGAACAGTTAAATAACGACGTCCTGGGCCATAGTCATGCATCATTAAATCATGTATACCCATAACACAATCATAACTCATTAAATAATTTTCTATTTCTTTAATTGTTTCTGGATCTGGTTTGATACCAAGAAGTGGATCAATGGTTGATTTTGCGATAGAGATACCAGAAATGACAACAACTACAGAGACTGCTGCACCAATAAGACTATCCACTGGTAGATCAGTAACTAAAGAAGCCACAAGAGCCACAATAGTGGCAGAAGTTGCCATAACATCATTCATACTATCCTGGGCAGCTGCTTCTAATGCAGTTGAATTGATTTCTTTACCTGCTTTACGATTAAAGTAACCCATCCATATCTTAACTAATACTGAGAATATCAAAGCAATAAGAGCAGGAACACTGAACTTGACTGCTTCTGGATTAAAGAGTTTTAAAACTGCATCCTTTAAACTCATTAAACCAACTAAAATAATTAAAAAAGAAATGCCTAAACCTGTAATATACTCAAAACGTCCATGACCATATGGATGTTCTGCATCTGGATGCTTATTCGCAAGTTTAAATCCAAAGAATGTTGCAATGTTACTTCCTGCATCAGATAAATTGTTGTAACCATCTGCGACAATAGAAACAGAATGAACTAATGTTCCAAAAATAAGTTTAAATACTACAAGTACGATATTACATACTATAGAAATAATAGAACAGACTGTTCCATATTGTTCTCTTACATGTGCATTTTCAGTATTCTTATAATCACGTACAAATGTCTTTATTAATAACTGATACATAAATACTCCCCCTCGTATCTATTAAAAAAGAGAAAGGAACCTTTCTCTAAAAAATTGAAACAATTTTTCTAACGTAAACGTTTCTTCCATCACGTCTTACAAGTTCTAATTCATCCATTTCATCAAGATAGCCTTCAATCTTTGCGGCATTGACTTTCTTATTCGCAATCTTAACTAACATCTCAATAATTGCAGGAGAATCATCTTTTACATAGGCATTATTATCCTGATCATAGTGTGGTTTATTCAATAATGTATTTAATACCGCCACATAAGCCCATTTGACTTCTAGTCTTATAAGGTTATACTGCATCCCATTAAATAATTCACCAGGAATGTAGTATTGATCATTTTTTTCGCTATTTAGTTCTTCTACATCATCTTTTGTAAGTATTTCTATCATCTTTATCTCTCCCATCTCGCCTATTATAACATAGACTTAATTATCTTTCACTCTTTTTGTGAATGTAGTTACATCGTCAAATCCAATATCCTGATAATGCTTTAAAACATCTTCTACATGTTCTCCTACACGATCACTTGTATGAGAATCGGTACCCACTGTAATTATTGTACCACCTAGTTCTTTATAACGCTTCACAATATCAAAATTAGGAAAACCACATGTCTTATTTAATGCATATCCTGATGTATTAACTTCAATACCCTTACCCTTTTGAATAAGTGTCTTTAAGATTTCATCAATAATATCCTGATATAATTCATGTTCTACACGTTTATCTTCATAAGGACCATAACGCATAATATAGTCTAAATGACCTAAACAGTTGAAACAGTCAAATGTCTGTACACATTTCAATGTTTCTTCAAAGAATTCTCTATGTGCTTCTTCTTTTGTTTTACCCTTGAAGAATTCTCCATAATAGAATTCTGTATGATGAATGACATGGATAGAACCAATAACATAATCAAAAGGACATTGTGCTACAAAAGTGTTGATTTCATCAATATGATCCATGTCTAATCCAACTTCTACACCAATCTTAATAATAATACGATCTACATATTCATTCTTCAAGGCACTCAGTTCCATGAAATAAGCATCTGTATCTAGATCAAATGTATCAATAGGATAATCAAAATCACGATGATCAGTAAAACATATTTCATCTAATCCCATTCTAATTGCCTGTTCAATATGTTCACGAGGACTTGCTTCACTATCACCACTAAAATGCGTATGCATATGATAATCAATCTTACGCACTAAGTCCACGCTCCTTCTTATATTCCTCTAATACTTCTGTTTCAGAGAAATGGCGTGTCACTTCATCTTCACCAATCATATAAGTTTCATGACCTTTTCCAAGTAATAAAACAACATCACCCTTACAAGCCATATCTAATGCATGATAAATGGCTTCTTTACGATCAGGAATAATCGTATATTCACCATGATACTTATCAATACCAACCACAATATCATTGCAGATATCTACAATTTTTTCTCCTCTTGGATTATCTGCAGTCAAGATAGAATAACCACCATGTTTTGCGACTACTTCACCAGATTCATATCTTCTAGTCTTAGAACGTTTTCCTCCACTGCCATAAACTACAATTAACTTATTAGGATTATACTGTTCTACAGTAGAAATAATACTTTCAAAAGAGACACCATTATGAGCATAATCGATTAATACACTATAATCAGGTGAGACATGCATAACCTGTCCTCTACCTAATACATGAACCTGTGGTAATGTATTTTGTATATCCTTTGTAGGGACATCAATTAAATAACAGATCATAATTGCGACTAATGCATTATAAGCATTGAACTTACCTGGCATAGAAGCTTTAAAAGAGGCATTAATTAATCCCTTTGTATCAAAGGTAATACCTAATTCACCATTCTCATTATAAAGTTCAATATGTTCCGCTTTTAAATCACTGTCTTTTTCAATGCTGTATGTTAATACCTTGCAAGGAACATCCTTTGTGAACTCTTCAAAATGCTCATCATCCTTATTAAATAAACCAACCTTACAGAAATCAAATAAATGTTTCTTACATGCCATATATTCCGCAAAATCCTTATGTTCATTAGGGCCAATATGGTCAGGTGAAATATTTGTAAAGACACCATAATCAAATTCAATACCAGCCACACGGTTCATCTTTAAAGCCTGACTTGATACTTCCATGACACAATATTCACAATCATGTTCTACCATTTTTCTCATGATACGCTGTAATTCATAAGATTCTGGTGTTGTATTGGCTGTAGGTTCATGGATATCTCCAATAAAAGTACCATTTGTCCCAATAATACCAACCTTCTTACCTGCATGTTCTAGAATAGACTTGATCATTAATGAAGAACTCGTCTTACCCTTTGTTCCTGTAATACCAACAACCTTCAATTCTTTACTAGGATAATTAAAATAAGCACAAGATAATAAAGCCAACGCAATACGTGTATCCTTCACCTTAATATAAGTCATACCTTCTTTTAAAGGGACATCCTGAGAAATCACAATCGCATGAGCACCCTTTTCAATCACCTGATCAATAAAATCATGTGCATTAAAAGCAGCACCAACCATACAGACAAATAGACTGCCTTCTTCTACTTTACGTGAATCATAAACTAATGTTGTAATATCTACATCTTTATTCCCAATGATTTCATATTCAAAACCATTTAATAACTTTTCTAATTTCATACAAACACCTCTCTTACAAGATTATAACAAAAAAAAAGAGAGAATTAAATCTCTCCTCTTGTATGGAATACTTTTTTGTTGCCTGTCACCTTATGTCTTTCCTTTAATTTATCTAAAACATCATCTACAGTTAAGCCATAGGCATTCATTAAGACTAATACATGATAATATAAATCACCAATTTCACCAATCAAATCTTCTTTAGATGTATTTTTAGCTGCAATAACTGTTTCAGTGGCTTCTTCTCCAACCTTCTTACAGATCTTATCAATACCTTCATTTAATAAGTAGTTTGTATAAGACTTTTCTACTGGATGTACTTTTCTATCTTCAATAAGATCATAAAGTTCATGCGCAAAATCACTATTGTCATAAGGAATTACTTCATTAAAGAAACAAGAATAAGAACCTGTATGACAAGCAGCTCCGACCTGTTCTACATAAATAACGATTGTATCTAAATCACAATCTAAATATAGCCCCTTAATATGCTGGAAATGTCCTGATTCTTCCCCTTTATGCCATAACTTATTTCTTGAACGTGAATAGAACCAAGTATCTCCTGTTTCTAACATCTTTTCATATGCTTCTTCATTTACATAAGCAAGCATTAATACCTGTTTAGTCTTGACATCCTGCACAACAGCAGGTACAAGACCATTCATTTTCTCAAAATCTGGTTTCATTGCTTATTTCTCCTTACTGGAATACCTGCCTGTGCACAGGATTCCTTAACTTCATCCACTGTGGCTTCACCAAAGTGGAATAAACTTGCAGCTAACGCAGCATCGCAGTCTGTTTCTTTAAAGACATCTACGATATCTTCTTTACCACCACAGCCACCACTTGCGATTACTGGAATATTGACTGCTGCCACTACTGCTTTCAACATATCGATATCAAATCCATCTCTTGTTCCATCCGCATCCATACTTGTAAGAAGTATTTCACCTGCACCAAGAGATTCACATTTCTTAACCCATTCTATTAAATCAAGTCCAGTATTTGTACGTCCACCTGCGACATAGACATCCCATCCTGAATGATCATCACGTGCTTTCGCATCTACTGCCACAACAACACATTGAACACCAAACTCATCACTGGCTTCCTTAATAATATTTGGATTCTTGACTGCAGCTGAGTTAACAGATACCTTATCTGCACCTGCTGCAAGAATCATACGGAAGTCTTCGACAGTACGAATACCACCACCCACACATAGTGGAATAGAAAGTTCATCAGCCCCTCTTTGGATGAGGTCCTTGATGATGTCTCTGTTTTCATATGTAGCAGTAATGTCTAGAAAGACAACTTCATCTGCACTTTGACGGTCATATTCTTTTGCTAGTTCAATTGGGTCACCAACATCCTTCAAGCCAACGAAATTAACACCTTTTACAACCTTCCCATCTTTAATATCTAGACAGGGAATAATTCTTTTAGCCAGCATTTTCAATGACCTCCTTTAGATTAATACGCCCTTCATAGTATGCTTTACCTACAATACAAGCATAATAATCACGTTTATTTACTTCATAGACATCTTCATCATCTTTTACACCACCAGAGACTACAAATTTAATCTTAGAATTAGCGTGTATTTCTTCATAAAGAGGGAAAGAAGGTCCTGTGAGGGTACCATCTTTAGAGATGTCCGTACATACTATATATTTCACACCTCTCTCTTCTAGTTGATGAATAAATGTCAGATAATCTACATCACTTGTTTCAAGCCAGCCAGCAATACTGACCTTTCTATCTCTTACATCTACTCCTACGACTATTCTTTCTGGTCCATACTTCTTTAATGCTTCATCAAGAAAAGCAGGATTCTTAATAGCAGCCGTACCAAGAATAACGCGATCTACCCCAATCTCCTCTAAATACATAGAGACTGTATCCATATCGCGAATACCTCCTCCTAATTCCATTGGAATAGAAATAGAAGCACGTATTCTTTTAATTGTTTCTTTATTGGTTGCATGGGCATCTTTTGCACCATCTAGATCTACTACATGGAGATACTTTGCACCCATCTTCTCAAATCCTGCTGCTAATTCTTCAGGATGTGATGAATAAACAACTTTCTTATTGTAATCGCCCTTATAAAGACGGACTGCTTCTCCATCTTTTAAATCAATGGCTGGAATAACTAACATGACACCAACTCCTTAAAGGCACGTAAGATCTTCTTACCAATCTCTCCACTCTTTTCAGGGTGGAACTGTGTACCCATGACATTATCTTTATATACAAAAGCAGTAATCTTCTTACCACCATAATTCACATAAGCCCCAATCTCATCTTCTGGACAATGAGCACTATATGAATGTACAAAGTAGACATAATCGCCTTCTTCTACATACTTTAATAAAGGATGAGACTGTTTAATAACTAACTGGTTCCATCCCATATGTGGAAGTTTTGCATCGACTTCCATCTTATCGACAGAACCTTTTAAGAATCCTAATCCTTTTGTATGTCCATTCTCACTGCCTTCTTCAAATAAAAGCTGCATTCCAATACAAATACCAAGTATTGGTGTTCCCTTGTCCTTCACTTCATTCAATACAGGTACAAGATGACATGCTTCTAAATTACTCATAGCTGCAGGAAATGCACCAACACCTGGAAGAATAATGCCATCTGCCTGACGAATAACTTCAGGATCATTTGTGACAACTACATCCATCCCCTGTCTTTTACAGGCATTTGTAACTGATCCTAGATTTCCTACATGATAATCAATAATCGCAATCATTTTATAACACCCCTTTACTTGATACTACCTGCCCCTTATGGGCTTCATCAATTGTGACAGCCTCCTTGATGGCACGTGCCATAGATTTAAATATTGCCTCTATAATATGATGTGTATTCTTACCATAATGTTCATTAATATGTAAAGTCATGAAACAGTTATAGGCAAATGCACGGAAGAATTCTTCTGTCATTTCTACTTCATAGTTACCTAGATGAATATTATCTAGTTCTACATTAAAAACTAAATAAGGACGTCCACTGAAATCTAAGTCAGTCGTTACAAGTGCTTCATCCATAGGGATAGTAAAATGACCATAACGAGTAATACCACGCTTATCACCTAAAGCCTTATTGAAGCACTGTCCTAAGACAATCCCTAAGTCTTCTACAGTATGATGAGAATCAACCTGTAAATCACCCTTACATCTCACCTTTAAATCAAAATTACCATGGAAAGCAAGAAGCTCAAGCATATGGTCCATGAACCCTACACCTGTATCCACATCTGCTTCTCCTTTACCATCAATATTTAAAGAAACATATACATATGTCTCTTTGGTCTGTCTTTCTATTTCTGCCTGTCGCATAAATTAATCCTCAAAACGTACCTTGATACTATTAGCATGTGCATCTAAACCTTCTAGATGTGCAAACTTCATAATATCATCCTTGAATGTACCAAGTACTGCCTGTGGATAATAGCTGAAAGCAGAATGCTTTACGAAATCATAAACACCTAAAGCACTATAGAACTTAGCAGTACCACCTGTTGGTAATACATGGTTTGTACCACTCATATAGTCACCTAATGGTTCTGGTGTATACTCACCTAAGAAGATAGAACCAGCGTTCTTGATATTTGGTAATTGTTCTAATGGGTTATCTACTAATACTTCTAAATGTTCAGGTGCAATCTTATTAGATAAGTTAATACCTTCCTTGATACTATCTACAATAACAGCACCGCCATAGTTATCTAATGAAGACTTGATGATATCTTTACGAGGCAAATCTTCTACCTGTCTAACTAATTCTTTATCTACATTCTTTACTAATTCTTTTGAAGTTGTAATAAGAATCGCACTGGCAAGCTTATCATGTTCAGCCTGACTCATTAGGTCAGCTGCGATATATTTAGGATTTGCGTTCTCATCAGCGACAATAAGAATTTCACTAGGTCCGGCAATCATATCAATATCAACGACTCCATAACATAACTTCTTTGCAGTTGCGACAAAAATATTACCTGGACCCACAATCTTATCTGCTTTCGTAATTGTATCAGTTCCATAAGCAGCAGCTGCAACACCCTGTGCTCCACCACATTTATAAATCTTAGTAATACCAGCTACATAAGCAGCAGCTAAAATAACATCAGAAACCTTACCATCCTTCTTTACTGGTGTAATAATATAAAGATCTTCTACACCCGCAAGCTTTGCAGGTACAGCATTCATCATAACAGTAGAAGGATACGTAGCAGTTCCACCTGGTACATATAAAGCCACTGTGGCGATAGGACGCACTAATTGTCCCATGACAACACCATTATCCTTATACATAGTCCATGATTTTTCAATCTGGTTCTTATGATATTCAGTGATCTGATCCTTTGTGCGTTCTAGAATCTTCATGAATTCAGGTCCTACATTAGTAATAGCATCCATGATTTCCTGTTTAGAAACGATGAAATCATCCTTTCTAGATACATGGAAACCATCAAACTTAGCACAGTATTCCTTTAATGCATCATCCCCATTTTCACGTACATTATTAATGATCTCACTGACTGCCTTATTGACTTCTTCAGATATTTCAGTTTTTCTTGTATGAAGTTTATTTTCTAGTTCTTCATAGTTTCCTTTATAAATCAATTCTTTTAACACTTTAGTGATCCCCCTTCTTTAGTGCATCCACTAGTTTGAATATTTCATCCTTCTTATATTTTAAAGCCACTTTATTCACAACCATTCTTGTAGAAATATCTGAAATCTTTTCAATCACTTCAAGACCATTGGCCTTAAGTGTAGATCCTGTTTCTACAATATCTACAATCGCATCAGATAAACCAACTACGGGTCCTAACTCTACAGAACCTTCCAGTTTAATAATTTCTACATCCTCCTGTTTAGATGCGAAATATTCTTTTGCGGTCTTTGTATATTTAGAAGTAATACGTTTACGACGATTAAATGTCTTTGTGCGGTATTCTGGATAAGCCGCTAACGCAAAATAACATTTACCAATCTCTAAATCTAATAACTCATAATAATCATCAAAATCAGATTCATCCAAAGTATCCTTACCAACAAATCCAACATCCACAATACCGTGTTCTAGGAAAGTCAATACATCATTTGCTTTCGCAAAGATCATTGAAATACCATCCTTTGTCTCTATTAATAACTCACGGTCTTTATTAAAAATAGGATCCATATCAAAGCCCTGCTGTTGTAATAACTTACATACCTGCTTTTCTATTCTTCCTTTAGTAATCGCAATCTTAATCATTGGCTTCATTCTCCTTTCCTATTGCATCCAATACATTATTCAAATGATATGAGAATCCAATAGAAGGTACGTTCTTATAGAAATGATCAAACAAATGGTCATAACGTCCTCCCTGGAGAATTGGATGGGCACTATAATAAGAGAATCCCTTCATCATAATACCTGTATAATAACTTCTCTCAGGTACCATACATAAATCAAAGATAATATTCTCTTTATGCTTAGAGAACTCATACAATGATTCCATCTCTTCAATAGCCTCTAAAAGTTCTTCATCCTTCACAATCTCTTTTACTTCTCTTAAACACTTAATATCCCCAAAAGCACTAGGAAGAATTAATAAGAGTTTATTTAAATCTTCGTCAAAATCATGTGCTTCTACTAAATGTTTCATATCAGAACTTTTCTTTTTCTTTAAGATATCAGTGAGAGAACGATCCATTACAAGAGCCATTAAACGCTTATAGAACTTTGCAGAACCAAGTTCTAGTTTTAAATCACTTAAACCAATATTCTGCATTGTTTCTTCAATTAGTGATAAGCATTCCTGATCTCCCTCACGACCTGGAAGACCAAACAACTCAATACCGCCCTGGAACAATTCAGAACTTCTACCTTTATGTCGTGCCTGAGTACGATATACCTTACCAAAATAACTATAACGTCTTACTTCATCTGTATGAGCATTACTATAAATACGTGCAATAGGTACAGTAAAGTCAGTTCTTAAAGTGATACGCTTCCCTTCATGGTTAATGAACTGAAACATTGTTTCTTCATTTGTCCCAAAACCACTTAACAAGTCTGCATATTCAAATGTAGGTAATAATAACTCCTGGTATTCATGTGCATTGAATGTTCTTCTTAAATGTCCTTCAATCGTACGCATTAAAGAAGCGTCCATTCTAGTTGCATCATTACTTTCTTCAGGAATCAGATATTTAAATTCTTCCAAAGTTATGTCCCCCTTATATATAAAAAGGAACAGGTCCAATGACCTGTTCCTTTATGTCATTGTTTCGTGTCCGTTTTTTTTGAGTTGTATGTCAAAACGGGCTGTATCTAATTGATATAACCCTAACTAGAACCACGATGGTGATGGTGTAAATTGTTGACAAAAATTGTATTTTTCATAAATAATCACCTCAGTTTTTAATATACTACCACATTTTATTCATAAAAAAAAGCATTTTAGTAAAGTTTTATATATAGTTATTGATAAATCATTTGCCTATTTACTGTAAAAAAAAACACCCTTAGGGGTGTTATTTCTCAATTCTAAATGGAGAAGCTGGAATACCTTCTACACTTTCTATTTCTACTTTAGGATTATCATCATTCGCATAAGCTAACATATGATAATTCTGAACTGGTATAATAAGCTTTCTATTTTGAATATGCCCTATACAAGCATGTCCATCTACAATTAAATGAACATCATTTTCTTTCATATCCTGATCATATGTCAAAGTCTCTTCATCTAATATAGGTGTAACTGGTGTATTCTTTTCATAAAGATAATGAGCTACACTATAAGCCAGACGTTTTCCTACTTCCTCTTTACTTGCTGGATGAATATAATCTGGATCACCTGTTTTAAGCGTTGTAACAAGATATGTATCTTTTATAGAACATACAACTTCTCTTTGAACACGTCTTATTTCATCAAAGTGACTATTTTCATATTCAGGTAATTGAATAATAAAGAAAGGAAGATCTTCATCATAAGCTTTACGCCAGCTAGTAATTAATGTCTTAAGAAGTTCACTGTAATACATATACTGTGGACTATCTTCTTCACCCTGATACCATAAAACTGCGTTGACAGGATAATAAAGAGTACGTTTAAACATATGTTCATAAAGACTACCTGGTCTTCGATAATCATAATAACCTTTTGGAGGAGGCCATGGAGTATGTCCAACAATATTCTTAATCTGGGAAAGAGTCATCTCAGGATGTGTGTTAATATATTCCTTCAGTTCTTTTTGATAGTTATTAAATATATTGTAATACTTTTCGGTTTCTTCTTTTTGTATATCTAATGATGGTAAATCATCATAATACGGATCATATACATTCTCTTTAAGTACATTATTACTTTTAAGAACTTCTTCTTCAATCCAGCATGAAGCACTTGTACCACCTTTATTATTAGAAATAATACCGATTGGTATATCTTCATCAAGATAATAACTAAAAAATGAAGCCACTGCAGAAAAGGATGACACTGTTTCTTCATTAAGTTCTTTCCATCTTTGATTATCGTCCTCAAAAGGATAGATATACTTTGGGACTGTCATGATACGTACATTTGAACGATATGAAGGAAGTTTCTTTTCCTTTGACTCTCTCATCTCTAATTCCATATTGGATTGTCCTGCTGCGAGATAAACATCACCTACAAGAATATCATCTAATACAAGCGTATCTCTATCATCTGTAAGAACCATACAATAAGGTCCACCAGGTTTCTCTATTTTAAATGATATCTGCCATCTCCCATCGTTGACAGGCACTTTATATTCCTTTTTTAAAAAAGTCATTCTTACTTCTTTTTCTTCAGAAGTACCTGAAAGAATTATATCTTTATTTCTTTGTAGAACCATATGATTTGAATATGGGTAATCTAATTCCATTTTTAACACCTACTTCTCAAACTTATAATCTATTGAATTCAATATCTCCTTTAATGACTCTAATTTATCTGATTTATTATAATTTAGATAATGTGTATAGATAATATCCGTCATGACTAAAGCAGGAAACTCAGCAGAAATAATATGTGACACTGTCACATTCTTCACATGAGCCACCTTAACAATTTCATCAATAATATCATCATGATAAGCACGCTGCATAGAAGTCATAAGAACTGTTGTCGCATTCTTTTCATGCGCACGTTTAAGTCCCGCAATAACATTTGGATTACTTCCTGAAATAGAAATTCCTATTACTAACGACTCTGACTGAACACGTGGACTATTGGCAGTAATATCACTTTCTGAGTTAATAGCTTCCGCATCAAGACCTAAACGTATTAAACGTGATGCAAATTCCTTTGCGACAAGACCACTTGAACCAATGCCATAAATAAACACTCTTTTTTTTGAATCAAGAAGCTTTGCGATACGTATAATCTGATTATTATCCACTATCTGATAAGTCTGTTCTAATACTTCCTGATATTTATGTATAGAAAATGATGTTAATTGATCTAGTCTCTTATTTTCTTTCATATTCGCATTAAAAGAAAAAACAAACTCTCTATAGCCACTAAAACCTAATTTCTTTGAGAATCGAGATAAAGACGCTTCTGAAACATATATTGTGGAAGCAACAGCCTTACTAGAAAAATCTTCTATTGTTCCATGAAGAAAATAGTCCGCAATCACTTTTTCTACTTGTGTAAAACTATCATATTTCTCTTCAATCATCGTTTTTGTACTCTTTAAATAATTATCCATAATATCACCCAAAACTATTCTATCACAAAATCATAGAATCATTGATAATATGCGTAAGGAGCTGATAGCCCTTCTCATTGGGATGAAGGCCATCTTCAAGTAATAATTCTTTTTTGTTTACAAATGAATCAAAGGCATTAATGTAATTAACACTATCGCCAAGATACTCTATAAAATGTTCATAAATATCTTTTAGAAATGCATTTGAACGTATACCACGCGCATGAGGATATCCTTGAATATCTTCATCACAAGGTAATGGTGAAAGAATAGTAATACGACAATCAGGTAAGTTCTTCTGTATTATACTTACTAACATCTGAATATTCGAGGCAATCTGACGGGGTGAATGTGTCACTGTGTTACCAAGATCATTTGTCCCTACATGTAATAAAACCTGAGCAGGTTTATATTTAATAACTGCTTCATCTACAATCCATAACAATTCATCTGTTGTAGCCCCTGCAATACCACAATTATAAATAGTTTTTTCTGGGAAATATTGATTCATATCATAAAACTCTATAATAGAATCTCCAAAAAATACTGTTTGTCCAGGCTGTGCTGTCTTTTGGTTATAAATAATATCTAACATTCTTTTAAGAGCATCTTCTCTTAATTGGTAAATGCCAGGATTATAAATCATCTGTTCTCTCATTTGAACTTTGCTCCTATCTCAAACATACGATGCCAAGGCATAATAACTTCTATAGAATTAATTGGATACTTATGAGAAATATTTAAAGTAGAATACTCTTTTAATAATGCCTCACCAATTCTTTTTTCTACTAAATCCTCTTTATCTTTAAAATCATAATAAGAAAGTCCGAGTTCAGGTAAATCTTCCTCAATCACCTTTTGTCTTACCTTAGCTTGATAGAAAACATCCTCTATCAAATGATATACAGTATTGGGTGCATGAATCTCTCCTACCTGTATTTCAGAAAGAACAGTCCCTGTTGTATTGCAGTTCGTATTCCATCCTGCATAACCCTTTAATTCTTCTAAAAGATTATAATGATCAAGATATCGAATCAATTCATAATCTCCACCATTCGCATAAGCACTATCAATCACACCTACACTTCTACCTTCTTCAACATATTCCTTAATTCTCTCCACAAAGCTCATTAACTGCCGATAGCTTGAATAAGAGACATCCTTTTTCTTATCAAATGATTCCTGCATAATTTTTCCTGGACAATTCACTGCCAGAACTATATTTGCGTTTGAATCATCCATTACAAGTCTTGCCCCTGTTACAAGAATATGTGATTTTAAGCTTTCAAACATAGGTCTATCCTCATAAAGAGGTACAATCTGTGGACCAAGTATAGAAGCATAAAATGGATAAATCTTAGGATGAACCTGATAGTAATCATTATAAGCTCTCGTCATAAGTGACATACCAACTTCATCAGCACCTGGATAAACCATTACCTTGAATTCTAAACACTTTTCTTTAATTTCTTTAAGAATGATCTTCTGATCTTTTGCGGTATAACCAAAAGGTGAAGAATCATCCTGTGGAATAACAAGAAAATCAATAACATTGTTTTCTAATAATTCAAGTGTTTTTGAATTCATTCTACAGTTTATAAGTCGTCTATCTTCATAGTCTCTGATTACTTCTTCAGGTATATGAAGACTATTCTTTTCAATTTCTTCTTCACTCGTTAATGTTTCTCTTTCTTCTTTATCCTCTAAATACTTCTTTTTAAAGAGTGCATAACCATAATCTTCATAATAATCTGGCTCCTCCTCACTCGAATTATATTGAGGACAACGCATAATACATTGAAATGCATATATTTTAAGATGAGGATTAAGTGTCTTTAATTCCTGAAGAACATCTAGATGTTCTTCTAGAATATCCTCTGTAAGATGATGCAATCTTGAAGAAAGTAATCCTCCATAAAGAAGCATATCTAGTGAAATAACTAAAGCATCCTGAGTGACTGCTTCTTTTAATAAATACTGTCTGATCCTATTAAATGAAGCAGGAATCTTCTTTTTTGGCAAGATATCCAATGGAGGCATTGTAAGATGAACCGAATGGTTAGAAGACGCAATCATCTGAGGATAAATATAATTACATGGTCTTTCATCAAGTGGTAATAATAAGATACGCATACTACTCCTCCTTTATTTTTTCTAAAGCTGCTAGAATACTTTCTACGCAAATAGTACCTTCTACTTCTTCTTTTACATAATAGAATCGATGTGCATATTCCAACATTGCAAGATCACTTTCACTATCACCAATTGCATAGACTTCATCCTCTGGATACATGGTGCGAATAGCTTCTCCCTTAGATATATGTAATGGAACAATTTCTAATGATGTCTTACTTGTAAGAATCGCATCTACCTGTGTAAATTTTTGCTTTATAACTGTTTGGATTTCTTTTAAGCACTCCTCTTTCCCTACAACAAGATAAAGTACAACAGGTTGGTAAGGTATAATGGCTTTAAAATCCTCTTTAATAATTGATGAATCGTAAAATTCTTTTGGAAAATCTGGATTTCTTGGACTCATCCAATAACGATTAGATACTGTATTCATCTCTACTCTTACATCATACTCTGTGAGTAAATCATATATCTTAACAGCTGCTTGTTTATCTAACAAAGCAGCATTTAATTGATTTCCTTGATAAATCACAGCACCATTTTGAGATATTCTCTCAGTAATACCTAGATGATACTTTCTATTGATGGCTACAATATCATGATCTAATCGACCAGTGCATATAGCAAGTCTATAGCCTGATTCTTGATAATCATTAAGGAGAGAAAGGGTCTTCTCTCCTCCAATAATTTCATTCTTTGTATCAAGTAATGTGCCATCTAAGTCAAACACGATTACTTTCATAAATTATTTTTCTTCATCCTTTTCTAATTCTTTATCCATTGCCTTAACAAATGGCATATAAATCAAAACAGAAACAACTAAACAAATAGCAGCTGTGATTAAACCGCCAATCTTACCACCTGTTGCAAGGAAACCACCAATTAGAGGAGGTGTAGTCCAAGGTGTCATAACATATGTATAACCCATAAATCCAGTGACAGTCGCAAGTGTACCAATGCCTAAGCTGACAAGTGTTACAAGAATCATAGGAATAATTAATACTGGGTTCATTACTACTGGTAAACCAAACATGATTGGTTCAGAAATATTGAATAGTGATGGAATAAATCCAAGCTTTGCGATTTGTTTATAGTCTTTACGTTTAGAAACAATTAAAATAGCAAGAACTAATGCAAGCATATTTCCTGCGCCACCCATGAACATTAAAGAATCAGTAAATGGTTTTGTAAGAATATGAGTTGCAGCATGACCTGCAGTAATTGCAGCAGCATTCTGTGTTAAGTTAATTAAGAAAATAGGTTCTAGGATAGGCTGTGAAATAATATAACCTGTATGAATACCAAATCCCCATAAAAGCATATATAAGAAATAAATCACTACAATACCAACTGGAGAAGTGATAATTGCAGTAAGTGGAGTCTGAATAAAGTTAAAGATCAAATCATTTAAAGGTGTACCTACTGCATTTGTAATAAATCTTACAATACCAAAAATAAACATAGTAATAATAACTGGAATCATACTATTAAAGCTTCTAGCAATACCACTAGGAACAGAATCAGGCATCTTGATGATCAATGCTTTACATTTCATTAATCTTCTCATGATCTCTACTGTCGCAAATGCAGCAATAAATGCAGTAAATAAACCAGCAGCACCTAAATAATATGTTCTTATATATTCTCCTGCTTTTGCATCTGTTCCAAAAGTAGTAATAATCAAGAAACATACAACTGCAGTGACTGAAACAGCGTCTTCATCAATCTTATACTCTTTAGCCAAGTTCTTAGCTAATAAATAAACAATTAATAAAGCCATAATATTCATACCAGCGCTACCAATAGCACCGAGAACATTCACAATATCTAATCCCTGGAACCCAAACCATTTATCAAAATAGTTTCCTTTTCCTAAGAATACACAATTCAATAGTGTACATAATGAGCAGCCAATGATAATTGGCATAATAGTTACAAAAGCATTTCTAATAGCGGCTAAGTATTTATTCTTTGATAACACTTCCGCAAATGGCAGAATCTTATCTGCAATCTTATCCATTAAAGCGTTCATTTTATTTTTCTCCTTCTATTACATCTGTAAATCTCTTTGTAATGACTTGTGGTCTTGTAATAATAGAACCTACCACTACGCTATAACATCCTAGTTCTAATACACGTTTTGCTTTTTGAGGAGTATCGATATTTCCCTCTGCAATAACTGGATGTTTAACCTTTTTTAAGATGTCTCTTATGATTTTAAAATCATCCGCATTGATCTGATTCCCCTTGCTTTGGTTGGTGTAACCAACTAATGTCGTTCCAATGAAATCAAATCCTAATTCATCAGCATGTACTGCCTCTTCTACAGTACTGCAATCTGCCATGAATAATTGTTTAGGATGATTTTCTTTTACTTTCTTGAAGAAAGCATCTAAAGATATACACCCTGGACGCGTGCTTATTGTTGCATCCATCGCAATGATGTCACATCCCACCTGAACAAGATGATCTACATCTTCATAAGTTGGTGTAATATAAACATCACTGTCTTTATAGTCTCTTTTAATAATCCCAATAACAGGTAATGGAACTGCCTTCTTGATTGCTTCAATATCTTTAACAGAATTCGCACGAATTCCTTTTGCGCCACCCTGCATTGCAGCAACAGCCATGCGTGACATAATCAAAGAAGAATGAAGCGGTTCATCTTCCAAAGCCTGACAGGAAACTATTAAATGTTTTTTTATTTCCCCAACCATTCTATGTTCTCCTTTCATTACCAATCATAATCAGACTTCCTCATCACTTCAATGAATCTTGCGGGTTTGGAATCTACTTTCAAACAAATAAAAAAAGAACCTCATAACGAGATTCTTATAAGAAAGCACTTTCATATCATCTAGAAGAACTTATATTCCTTTAATAGGGCTTCTAGATCAGAGCCCTCTATTCTTTTTAACAACTCTTTTAAGACAAGACGTTTTGTGAATGACTGACTTTCCATGAAAGTCTCATCACCATATAAAGATGAGAAGACACTTAAATAGTCTTCAATAGAATAACGATAAGCTGGAATACTTCTAGTGATATGTAATAAACTATACACTGCATTCATTGCGGTATGTACGAGATAATCTAAGCTTCCTGGATATTATAAGGTAATGAGACACCTCCTCCTATATAGGCATAGTTTGTTCCATTGGTATGTGCTTCTAGATATTCTATAATAGGTACAATCACTGATTCATACACGCAATACTTAGGAGAAATCATACATTGTGTTGTCAATATATGCATATAACGATGTAATGTCACTTTAAAAGAATAAGCATCATTGACTTGAAATAAAGCATGCCAATAACAGTAGAAATCAGATTCCATAAAGTCCTGACTGAATACATCTTTAACCTGTTTATCTTCTAATTGTTCATCTGAAGTAAAGAAGAAATGAACAAATTCTGATATCAATTGGTCACCCTCAATTGTAAAATAAAACTGGAATTAAATTTTTATATATATTTACCATGTAAAAATTAATATCTTTTCTTAAAATAAGTATTTAACATAATCTTGCAGGCAATGTAGTATTCGTACAATCAAAATAGCTTCTTTAGTATTTTTATAAAATATAATGTAATTATCACATGTTAAAAATCGAAATCCACTATCAATATTATTTTCTAAATACCATACTGGTCCAAGTTGGGGATATTCCTTAAGTTCACTAATTTTATCGAGAATTCCTTTTACTGTTTTTTCTGCTGCAATCGGATTATTCAAATCATCATAGATATAATCATAAATTCTATCCAAATCTTTTCTTGATTTTGGTGAGTAAAATATTTTAATCATTATTGAATCTCTTTTCAAAATGTTTTAGCATTTCATCTTCATCAATCCACCCTTCTTCATTAGCAGAAACAACACTTTCATTTAACATGCTCATAAGTTTCATCTCAGCAACAAGTTTATCGTACTTCATTGCTTTTTCATACATTTCCTCCTGTTCATTGATATCCATAATGGTATAACAACCATGACCATTTTTTGTCAAATAAACAGGTGAACCAACAGATACTTTTTCTAACACTTGATTATAATTTCTTAAATCTGAAATAGGTTTAATAACTGGCATAGCAATCACTCCTTACATCATTATTATACGTATTTATTAAGAATAATTCAAAGTAATATATTTAGAAGAATTCTACTAATAATTGGTTTTCCATTCTTTTATCTAAATGAAAACGGCAGAAATGACTACATGAATAAGACTGCACGCAGGGTGATTGATTACTGTATCAATCATGATATTAGAACTCTTGTTGTGGGATATAATGAAACATTTCAGAAGGATTCCAACATAGTCAAGTTTTTGGGATAAGGATGTCATACCAGTCTATAAGAGTGATGATACTGAAGAATACCATTTCAGTGGAAAGAGAATAAATCTTGAACAGTATAGAACAGCTAGTGGACAAGTTCTGAATGCAGATGTGAATGGTGCATTAAATATCATGCGTAAAAGTAGCGTTGTGGATGCAAATATTGTCTATACAGTAGAGACGAAGTGGACACGCAATAAGAATACGGAGTATTAAGTCGAGGTAGTTCACAAGTAGAAAATGTCATGCCCCTGTTGACATAACATATAAGCGACTGCCTGTCGCACAAAAAAAGAACCTCATAATGAGATTCTTATAAGAAAGTACTTTCATATTATCTAGAAGAACTTATATTCCTTTAATAGGGCTTCTAGATCAGAGCCCTCTATTCTTCTTAATAGTTCTTTTAAGACAAGACGTTTTGTGAATGACTGACTTTCCATGAAAGTCTCATCACCATATAAAGATGAGAAGACACTTAAATAGTCTTCAATAGAATAACGATAAGCAGGAATACTTCTTGTGATATGTAATAAACTATACACTGCATTCATTGCGGTATGCACGAGATAATCTAAGCTACCTGGATATTCATAAGGTAATGAAACTCCTTCACCTATATAAGCATAATTTAATCCATTGATGTGTGCTTCACAATGAGTACTAGTATGAGTGTAAGGAATGGTAGAAGCAGACATCAATGAGAATTCATTGATTTTATCTTGTGGAATACCTAAATGATAAAGCCATTCTGCACATATCTCATAGCCCTTACTTTCTAACATAGACTTTTCTACATAATCACCTGTTTTCTCTGGATGTAATCCATGAAGTAGAATAACACATTCATTCTCTTTCTGGTTCTTATAGTAAGGCTGTCTTGGTATTGTCCAGTTGAGTTCCCAGGCTGATTCGTTAATTGGAATAACACCACCTGTAATATCTTCACCAGAAAGTGGATCTTTTTGAAGAATATTTCTTAAGTAATGGATGATCTTCTCATCCTGAGTTGTAATGACTGCATGAACTATAGAATCTTTACTTTGACTTGTATGAATAAATAGAAGATCCTGATTTGTCAAATCTATAGTTTCTTCCATACCTTCACTCTTAATAGAAAAGGCAGTGGCTTTATTGTCTTCTATTTCTATATGAGTGACTTCAGTATCAAAATGAAAGACTACATGATGTGCCTCTAGATATTCTATAATAGGTACATTCACTGATTCATACATACAATACTTAGGAGAAATCATGCTGTGAGAGGTCAATATATGCATATAACGATGTAATGTCACTTTAAATGAATAAGCATCATTGACTGGAAATAAAGCATGCCAATAATAGTAGAAATCAGATTCCATAAAGTCCTGACTGAATACATCTTTAACCTGTTTACCTTCTAATTGTTCATCTGGAGTAAAGAAGAAATGAACAAGTTCTGATATTAATTGATCACTTAATTGTATATTATGAACAGTCTTCATAGGTGCATCATGATTCAAATAAGTCATTTCATCTAAAACAGTAAGCCCCTCTGTTTCTATAGAAGGTATAGAACGTAATATATCCCATAAATAGAGACTACGATTATCTACAAAGGAAAGATAAGACTCATAATGGTGAAATGAATCTACTGAATCAATAATATGAATATGTTCACCCTTTAATGAACCATCTCTCAATAAATAACAGGCAGTCACTAAACTAGTAAAGTCACTTCCTAATATATATGCATTATGTGCATCAATGTTTTCTCTTTTTCTTGGCTTCACAAATAAATCCATGGCAATCCCCCCTATCCTCATAGTATAGAAAAAATAAAATATAAAAAAATAAACATCCCATACAAGATGTTTATTCTTTATACATTATAGTGTTTTTGTTTAAAAGGTTTCATAGCGTTTTAAAGCTGCTTTGATGTTTCCTTTGATGGCTTTATCTAGTTTACGGATAATAAGTTCTGGGTCCTGTCGCATATCATTATTGATCCACTCTAATGTAAGACCTACAAAAGAATACTTATAGAAATTTGCAAGGAACTCTTTGTCATCTTCTCTGACATTCATTCCTACAGCCTGTTCATCTACAACATCCTTTAATAACTTATATACAATTCTATAAAGATATGTTTCTACATGTTCACGACTGACAGAACGATAAACATTAGTGACAAATGGTTTGTTGTCTAAGATAGCACCAAAGAGTGCATAGAGACCTTCTTCCCATGTATCAGATGTTTTATGGCCCAGCATTACTTCTTCAGCATCCTGAATACATGACCATTCTACGAGATCATAAATATCCTGGAAATGATAATAGAAAGTCATACGGCTGATACCACAGTCTTCTGCAATATCATTAATAGTGATCTTATCAAGAGGCTTCTTTAATAATAAATGTTTCAAAGACGCTTCAATAGCGCGTTTCGTAGTTTGTGACATTTTGGCCCTCCTTATATTCACTATTATGCACGTTGTTTCTACATTTTACAACAAAAACGTATATATGATATTAATAATTGGCATAGTAATAATACATAAAAGAATAGATAATGCGTTAATAACTGAACTTTCAAAAGCATGATTATCATATAATTGCGCAAACTGAGTCACAGTAGATGCAGAAGGCCCACTGGCTGCAAGTAATGAAATCATTAATACCTGTGATGCACTTGGGAATAGTTTTGTCATACCTGTAAAAATAAAAACTAATAAAATAATTGCTGGGAATACAACTAAACGAAGGAAACATACGACATAAGCACGGACATCGGTAAAGACTTCCTTCATATTCATACCAGCAAGTAACATTCCTACTACAAACATACTCAATGGTCCCATTAAGCTGCCCATACCAGATACAGCACTCTGAAACATCGTAGGCAATTTAATCTGTAAGAAGAACATAATGATACCTGCTGCAATCGCAATCATGTTGATGTTCAATAGAATCTTCTTTAAATCAAAATGTGTATCTTCACTAATAATGAACTTACAATGTGTCCACAATAATATAGTCTGTACAATCATATACCCTGAACAATAGAAAACCATTTCGTTCCCTAATACGATAGAAACAAGAGGAAGAATCAAGTTTCCACAGTTAGGATACATGATGGACATTGATTCAATCGCATTAAAATGACATTTCTTTGTGAGTATCTTAGCAAGTATATAATAAATAATATGTACAAGAATAGCTGCACCAATAGATAGTAAGAAACCTTTTAGCTTTTCTTCTGTTAAGTCAATCTGGAATGAATTGATGATTGCACAAGGTGCAGAAACATATAATACAATCTGTGATAAAAGTTTAGATTCTGATATTGTACATATATCTGTTTTAATCAGTACATATCCTACTCCTATCATAATAAATAAAGCGCCAATTTGTGTAGCAAGTGAAATAGCTAAATCCATATCTTTAACCCCCCTAGAAGGCATCATACACTTATTATCTTCTAAAAGCATCTTTTTACATAAGATGAAAAAAGGAATTGGTACAAATTCATAGTGGTAACTTATATATAGCATATTTATAAAAATAACATTTTATATTGTATACAGTGAATTCATTATATATAATTAAATTATAGAAAGCGCTTCCTTATAATTTGGTTGGATATTTGTGTATGCACTACAAAAGTGCATAAAAATGGAGGAAAATATGAATACTCAAGAAAATAGAATTAAGGTATTTGTGAATGATTCTCGTGAAAATTATTCTGTTTTGACTTATTCAGAAAATGGATTATCATTTGATGAAAAAGTAATCGATAATATAGATTACATTGATCTATCTCTATGTTGTTCTAAGGGTGAGGATGGCCGTTATTATTGTATATATAATTTATACTTTGTGTATCTTGATATTGTCACAAAAGATGGAACTTATTTATTTCAACTAATGAATAATGATCAAGTAAATGATTTATTTAAATATCTAATAGCTTCTAACATCAAAATCAATGATCCGTTAGAGTTAATAAAAGCTTATGATACAATAACTGACCCAGTAGAATTATATAAGCATTTTAATAGACATTTTAAAGAATGGAGAGAAACATATAACCTAGAAATCAATAATTTTTATTATTCAGTCATAGAAAATGCTTATATGAAACCATTACAGAATTTGAATCCAGACGAAACACCAAACTTTAGAGAACAATTGAAACAAGTATTTGAAGGATATATAGATATTTTCAAAAAGAATAAATCTGAATAAGTATTATGATGGAGAAGTCCGCTTTGTATAGCTAATTAATGAAAAATCACAAGCTGATATATATCCGTTGGTATTATTATTATAATATAATATATTTATAAATCACTTAACATACGAGGAGAAAATCATGTCTACAAGTATTATTTACTTCTTAATTGTATTGATTCTACAGTTACTCTTATTCCTATTTATCAAACGTAATCATAATAATAGCGTACTACTTGTTTTGATTTCTTTAGGTATTTCTATATCTGCTGCAATATCTTTGTGGAACACAGCTATTCTTATAGATGAATTGGGTATAAGTTCCAGTAGTCTCGATACACTATTCTTTGGTATATCTATCATATTATCTTTAGTTAATATGTATACTGTACTCAAAGAGAAATAATCAGACCATATAGTCATACGACTATATGGTCTTTTTTTAAAAGAAAACACCAAATAGATGCCCATTTGGTATTTCACATGATTTTACATATTCTCCTGTTCTTTCGCAGATTCCTGTAATAATTGATAGTTTTCCATGAACTCTTCACTATTACTCACATAAGCATAAGAAATATACTTATGCGCAATCTTGATCTTATGTTTACTTACTGCCTTGATTGATTTAATATCTTTTACCTCAATCATTTCTGGAAGTAATGCGACATATTTCCATGTATATATCATGATAATATCGCTATATAAGTGAAGATTATAGCCAGCAAGACAGATTAATGCGATAGTGATTGTCATAATAAGAGCTAAGACAAAACGCATCTGTGAATGCCATACAACTTTGGAATAAATAGATAATGCGAGTAATGCAGGAATCATAATAATCATAAATACTGTTACTCTAAAATCTTTGAATTTTTTCATTTATATCACCTTTTCACATTCTACATGGATTAAGGTCATTTGACAAGTTGTTGAATTTGTCTTACACTCATTTCATAAAAATATTGGAGGTATTCAATGAAAATCAAGAAATTTCTGTCTGAACTACTTGGTACTTTCCTACTTGTATTTCTAGGTACTACAGCTTATGCATTACTTGGATCTACAGGATTAGGTTCTACATATAGTACAGTAGCAGGTATTATCGGTATTGCAGTTGTATTTGGTCTTGCAATGACATTCGTTTATTATATGTTCTCTTCTATTTCAGGAGCACATGTCAATCCAGCAGTGTCTGTCGCAATGTATTTTAATGGAACTATCTCTCTCGTAGAAATGATCCTTTATATTGTGGCACAGCTATTAGGTGCACTTCTCGCAAGTGGATTACTACTTGGCATTCTTAAGTGTATTCCTAGTGTATCTATTACTACTTTAGGTGTTGGACAGACAGGATATAGCTCTTTAAGTATGATTTCATTAGATGTAAAAGGTGCTATTCTTATAGAAACTGTATTAACTTTTGTATTTGTATTAGTATACTTACATGTAGCAAATGATGAAAGATTAGAAAGACTATCTGGATTATTAATTGGTGGTGCTTTAACACTTGTCACTATTTTAGGTATCCCATTTACTGGTGCTTCTATTAACCCTGCAAGATCATTTGGTCCAGCAGTTATTATGAAGATACTTGGTAAAGGCACTGCACTTAATCAGTTATGGGTATTCTTATTATCACCACTTATTGGTGCTTTAGTCGCTTATATCGTTTATAAGTTATTAAAAGGTGAAAAGATTGCATAGCTAAACTGATTCAAAAATCTAGGGGCTGTAACGAATAGACAGTATTGACTACTACCTTGAGCGTTACAGCTCTTTTTCATATATACTCTCCTAAAAAATGTTATTCTCTTTTGCATGATGAATACTTATTCATATTTTAGATGCACTTAAAAACATTAGAAAAGAGATAGCTTCCGCTATCTCCCAGAACCCCTGCTATAAGTATGGGACCAAATTCACCAAGATTATTATGTATATACTAGTAATTCGCTTTTTTATTATAACCTAGAATTTGAAGAAGTTTTTAATTTCATCCTTAAAGAAGTAGATAAGTAACACTGTATTTCCAACAAATGGAATTAAAAGACATGAGTGGAAAAATGTTGGTATTGAAACAAACTCAAATAGCGTATCTGCGATAGGGATTGCCACAATTGTTTGATCAGGATAAAAAGAAACTGCAATAAATAAAATCACATAGATAACAAAACAGAAAAGACATTTTATTGTTTTAGCACTCATAAAACTATACCTCTATACATTAAGATTTATATTTAACATCAATATAGGATGCTAGCGTCTTTTTGGAAATATAATTATATGAATTATATAATCCACTTGAATCAAAGTAGTCTGTTCTCATATGTTTTACCAAGAAATCTCCAGATATTCCAAGACGACTATATTTTTTACTATTAGCAGGAATAGTTGTGCTCACAGAAGCTGTATGCGTTAAACTTAAAGTGAAAGAAATACCATCATAACTTGTTTTAAGAGAAGCACTACTGCTCACACCTTTTGCTATTGTATATGATGATGACTTTGTCCAGCTTGGAGTTAACTTATGATATCCAACAAACTTATGCTTCAATGTTTGTCTGGATACTTCACTCGTTTTTGAATATTCCCCACAAGTCATAATATCACCGCTTACTTGTTTATGATTCAAATAAGCCTCATAGTCTTTTTCGGTAGGAAAAAACCATGTCTCTGTTTCGCTTATTTGAACAGGAATAGATAAACTAATATCTGACGCAAATACAGGTGAACATAAAGAAGAAAATAAAGTGATAGAAATTAATAAAGAAATCGTTTTTTTAAATATTTTTTTCATATTTGGATCCTCCTTAAATGTAAACGCTTTCTACACTATATATTATACTGATAAAATAATATTAGTAAATAATTTACCAATTTTTATATATAAATTGTTTTCAATAATCACAATCCTAAAGTATACTAACAAAGTGTAGTTCATGCTTTTTATCACCTTAATCCTAGCTTTATCTTTGTGATAATAATTTCTTATTTTATAGAAATTCTATCATGCGCATAATATAATTAATTTAAGGAGGATTTCGTTATGAAATATGTTGATAAGGTTTTAACAGAATTAAAAGAAAAGAATGCTGATCAGCCAGAATTCATCGAAGCGGCTACAAACATCTTAAAGAGTTTGGAACCAGTTATTGAAGCACACCCTGAATATGAAAATATGGCGATCCTTGAAAGATTTACTGAACCTGAAAGAGTTATTATGTTTAAAGTCCCTTGGGTTAATGATGAAGGTAAGACTATTGTGAACAGAGGTTACCGTGTACAGTTCTCTAGCGCAATCGGTCCTTACAAAGGTGGTTTAAGATTCCATCCTTCAGTAAACCTAGGTATTATTAAATTCTTAGGTCTTGAACAGATCTTAAAGAACTCTCTTACAACTTTACCTATCGGTGGTGGTAAAGGTGGTTCTGACTTTGATCCACAAGGTAAGAGCGATGCTGAAGTAATGCGTTTCTGTCAGTCATTCATGACTGAATTATACCGTCATATCGGTCCTAGCGTAGACGTACCTGCTGGTGATATCGGTGTAGGTGGAAGAGAAATCGGATACTTATTTGGACAGTATAAGAGAATTAAAGATGCTTATGAAAACGGTGTTTTAACTGGTAAGGCTTTACCATTTGGTGGAAGCTTAATTCGTCCTGAAGCTACTGGTTTTGGTGCTGTTTATTATGGTAATGAAGTATTAAAACATTTCAATGACAGCTATGAAGGCAAAACTATTGCTTGTTCTGGATATGGTAACGTTGCATGGGGTGTTGCTCAGAAAGCAACTGAATTTGGTGCTAAGGTTGTTACTATTTCTGGTAGAGATGGTTATGTATATGATGCAGAAGGTGTCAATACTCAGGAAAAATGGGACTTCCTTGTTGAAATCAGAACTAAGAACGATGTTAAGTTAAAAGACTATGCTGAAAAGTTCGGTGCTGAATTCCATCCAGGAGAAAAACCTTGGGGTGTTAAGTGTGATATGGCATTCCCTTGTGCAACACAGAATGAAATCGAAGAAGAAGATGCTAAGAAGTTAGTAGAAAACGGATGTAAGTATATTATCGAAGGTGCTAATATGCCTACTACTCCAGAAGCTATCGCATACTTCACAGGTCATGAAGGTACTTTAGGTCCTGCAAAGGCAGCAAATGCTGGTGGTGTTGCAGTTTCTGCACTTGAAATGAGTCAGAACTCAATGCGTTATAGCTGGACTAAAGAAGAAGTAGATGCAAAACTACATACTATCATGGTAGATATCTACAATAACTCTGTTGCAGCAGCCCAAAAGTATGGCTTAGGTTATGACTTAATCAAAGGTGCAAATATTGCAGGTTTTGAAAAAGTTGTAGATGCCATGATTGCTCAGGGTAACTATTAATATTAACGAGAGTTGTAATGAAATCATTACAGCTCTTTTTTTGTCAAAAAGTATTTTATCATGGTACCCATAATCTTTAGATAGTATTTTTCAAAAACACCTAATTATTTCCTATGGATTGCCATGTAAAAGACTCTTACTAACAATAGTTTATATCTTAATTCTAAATATAATTCAAAAATATAAAAATATTTTTTAAAACTTTTTTTAAATACGTCAAAATGATTGCGTAGTTATCTAGATGAATGTTATATTTAACTTAGATAAAATGTATAAAGTGATGATAGCTATTCTTTCAATAAACAATATATACGAGGTAAAATATGAAAAAGATTATCGCTTTATTAATATGTTTTGTAGCTTTAGTTCCTGTTACTGTATTTGCAAATGAATATAATTATTCTGATAATTATGTTAGCATTATTTTTACTGATGATGTTTATTCTGCCACTAAAAGAGCAGATTACACTACCCATTATGGTATTAGATCAAAAACTGCTTTTGCACAAGTCAAAGCAAATGGTAGAAGCAAAACAAAATCAGGTTATCAAGCAGCTCATGCAAAAATGACAGGTGTTAAGATTGACAACAATCACCAGCACATTTATTGGTATGAATAATTAATCACATAAGTAATAGCTATCATCATTTATAATATAAAAGGAGTGATTGATGTGATTAAAAGACTTCTCAAATGTTTTGTCTTTATCTCGTTGGTATTCTTACTGTGTATATCTGTATTAGATCATTCAGTTATGTATTTCTATACACAAAGTCAATCCGCTATTAATCATTCTAATCATACACTGCTTGTATCCTTCAAATATGGTACAAGTGATGAAGAAAAAGAAGACATAGCCCAATACTTAGATAATAGAAATATCCCCTACTACTTCTCTAACTATGTGAATGACACATCACTTGTTTATGAAATAAGTGATAGTTTTCCTATCAAGCCCTCTATCAAGAAGTTTGGTTCTCCTCTAACAGGTTCACAAACAATCACATATAAGAGAATAAAGAACTGGCATCATATTTATGAAATTACTTTGCTAACAAATGATCAATCTATACAGCGTTACTTAAGTAATGATTCTAATATAATTGTGCAAGAGAATACTGTACATGAAGAAGAGTACTCTATTTTTCTTAAAGATATACTTATGAAATATTCTTTCCTCTATGTTGTATTGTTGTTATCTTTGATTCTATTAAAAGTTTTAGATATGATTGATTATCAAAAACATATAGGTATCTATAAACTCCATGGAATCAATTCAAAGTCCATTCTCTATCAATTAGATCATCAAGAATGGTACAGTTTAGTATTCTTCTATTGGTTTGTATGTCTTATTACAGATTTTATGATTGGTTATAATGGGAATAATCATTGGATACTATTGAAGTATGAAGGACTGTTATTTCTTATTCTATTAGCCTTATATGCCCTTATAGAATTCATATTCTATCTATATATTTCTAGTCATTCAATTAAACAATATATCGTAGGTAGTCACCTCATAGATATGAAATCCTATGTCTTATTTGGTTTTAAAGTGATTGTAGTAGGTATATTATGTGTAATGACTTCTGTATTATATTCTTCTATCTCTAAAGCTCAGTATGAATATAAAACTTTACAGTCAATAAAAGAAAAAACGCAGAATATGGTTGTCATTGATTCCTTTAAAGGAGAATATGTTACAGATCAGCAAGGCTGGAGTGATATATTAAAGAAACTACAAAACTTTATTGATTCACAGAATTCTCTCTATGTAGAATCTCAAGCGCAATTCGATGAAGATATTCTTCATAATATTCCTAATAGTGTACGTGTGAATCAGAATGTATTAGATATCTTTCATATCAAAGATATCAATAATCATTCTATTAAACCTCAATCACAAACATTATTAGTACCACTATCAAGAAAAAATGATTCTTCAATTAAAGAATATGGTGATGGATATGCCATCCAATATATTAAGAATAATCAGAAGATTTATTCTTATTCTACCCATCATAAACATAACGGCTGGTTGATTAATTCTATTATTGTGATAGATGAAAACAATGATCCCTATCTTTATATGATTCCATCACATAATATCAATAAGAAGCTTAAAGAAGCGGGTATTCCACCTGTGCTTAACTTCATAAAGCCTTACAATACACTAAATGAACAGCTAGAAGAACTCAATAAGACAATACAGAAAAATATCATCTCTATTCAATTAACTTCTATTTTGATGTTGATATTAATTTATGAATATATCTTCTTCTATTTCAAGAAATCAATTATGAAGATTTCTGTATTAAAGATTCATGGTATTTCTTTCTTCAAGAGATATCAGGAATATATTATGTTGGAAAGTATATGTTATGTGTTACTGCTTCTACTTTCATTATTTATTCATACTATTCATCCAATCATGATCATTATGATATTGATGGTAGATTGGCTTCTCTCTTTACTTCTCATTTATGCCTTAGAAAAGATCAAGGTAATTTCTTGTCTTAAAGGAGATGAATTAACATGAGTCTAAAAGTATCTCATTTATATAAAAGTTATGATAAACCTATTATCCAAGACTTTAGTTATACCTTTGAAGATAATCATATTTACGCGATTACTGGACCTTCAGGTTGTGGTAAAACCACATTATTATATCTATTAGGATTCTTAGAAAAGAAAGATCAAGGAAGCATACTTATAGATGATAAAGAACCTAAAAGTATTCAGAAACTTTATAAACATACTATTGGTTTCTTATTTCAGAATTATGCATTAATAGAGAATGAAACAATAGAACAGAATCTAAAGATGATTTTAAAGAAAGATCAATATTCTCTTATTCCTAAGGTATTAAAACAAGTGGGTATAGAAGCACCAATAACACAAAAGATATATAAGTTATCAGGTGGACAGCAACAAAGAATTGCCCTGGCAAGACTCTTATTACATGATACAAAAATCATATTATGTGATGAACCAACGGGTAACCTAGATAAAGAAAATAGAGATATCGTCTTTGATATTCTCTATAAGTTATCTAGAAAAGATAAGATAGTCATTATGGTCACACATGATTTAGAACTTGCTTCAAGATGTGATGAAGAAATTAAACTATAAGCTAAAAAGGTGGATTATTCAAATTTCCACCTTTTTCTTATGATTATAGATTATACTTATTATAATATAACAGACTACCACCCCAGCAATCACAAACTTACATTCTTGAGAAAGAAGACCTATTCTCAAAATCAATAAAATCATAAATGTACTGATCATACAAATATTCTCTTGAAGTAGTACTTTTGCGGATTTGTTTTTCTTCATACTTTCAATAAGTTCATAAATAACTACTATTGCATCAAAAATCAAAATAACTGCAGCTATTCCTAAACGATACTTTGATGGAATCGCATCAAGTTCATTAAATATTAGAAATAGGAATGTAATGATTACACCAGTAAAATAATTTAGAATTTTTTTCATAATAAACCCCTCCTACATATAATATTATATTATTTTTTTATTAGACGCTAGGGATTGCGCCTGATTTCTTTTGTTTCTTTTTCTTTCTTCTCTCTTTAATATTATGAGTAATTGCGATTGCCTGGTAAATTATTAGTGAACCTGATAATACTGCACCGATAATCGGATGTACAATACCTAAATGCAAAGGTATAAGAACAATAAGTGAAATAAGCACAAAGATATCAGTTTGTAAAAATACTTCTTTTGATTTGTTCTCTTTCATTCTGTCATTAAAAAGATATCTTAAAATGATTGCATCAAGCACAAAGAGTATAACTAATATAATTGATTGATTTTTTGATAATATTGTGTAAGAATTACCAAACATCAAATACCATACTGTGAACGCAGTACTCAATCTAGTACATATTTTCATGATATTTGTTTTTGTTGAGAATTTCATAATGAATCCTCCTATGAGAGTCTATTATTTTTTGATACTGATTTCATCGATTTCCAATCCTTAACAAAATTGTAGACCAAGCCTATAATTAAGTATAAAATAGCTGCAGATTTTACTTCATTACGATATTTTAATGGACCAACATTAAATACGAGAAGCATGAAAATAGTTGCTGGAACCAAAGTAGAAACAGTATTATCTAAAAACATTTTAATTGAATGATTTTTCTTTCTATTTTCAATAATTGCATATATTGCAAAGATTGCATCGAAAATCAGAATGATAGCCGCTATTCCTAGACGATATTGAGATGGAATCATATTGTTGCCATCTAAAAACTCAAACAAAAACGTAACTACTATACATATACATATATTTAAATCTAATATTTTTTTCATCTCAGCACCTCCTAAATAAAATATGAGTGTTCAAATATAAAGTTTAGTGCTCATCCGCAAACTACTAGTTTTAAGACTATATGACTTTTTTGGACCACTACCAAACTTTATTATAAGAGTTATATAAGTTCTCCTATTATTATGACATTTATATTTTAAACAGCCTTTTACTTGAGTTCCTACCGCTAACTTAAAAGCTGGCATCACTTTTTTAAGGGATGAAATTGAAGTCGCTGTAAAAGCTAAAATACTACCCGCTAGAAATCCAGCTGTTTGATAATCAACAGTGAAATTCATTTTATAATGTGATGCATTTCTAGGATGATTTCTATAGACAAAACATTTATTACTTTTCCCATTAATTGTGAGTACACCTGTCTTTTTATCATATACTATATAATCTACATACTTTGTTTTCTTATTAATTACATCCACATATCTTTTTTCACTATTCTCAAATAATTCATAGGAATAATAATTCAAATTGTTTTCTTCAATATGATCAGCAAAAACAGTAGTTATCGGGATATTTAAAATCATCACAAGAGATAATAGTATTATCATTAATCTCTTCATTGCTTTAAACCTTTCTCTTTTTTAATTTCCATCTAGATGTTAACTAAATGTTATACTATGATATTAAAATTGCCTATAATTCTCGCATAAGAGACACATTTTCATGCATAAAAGACATTCCACAGAAATTACATTTCAATCCAATAAAATAATATGCTAAAATATTACAGAGGTGACGTTATGAATATACTGATTTGTGATGATAATACTGCTTTCGCAATGCAGCTAGAAAAAGATATAAGTGAATACTTTCATAATCCTAATATGAATATAAATGTGGTGACTGATCATTTTGATCAAATAGAAGGTACATATGATGTTATATTCATGGATATTGAATTAAATGAAAAAAATGGTATTGAAATCGCAAAATATCATAAAGATAAGCATAACTGTCTGGTTATATTCACATCAAGTCACGAGAATCTTGTCTTTAATACATTCCAGGTTGAACCTTTTCAGTTCATAAGAAAGAACCATTATGATTATGATAAAAATATTGTCTTTAAGCAGTTAAAAGAGAAACTACTTACTCTTTATATCACTATTACACTTAAAGATAGTAAGCGTTCATTACAGATTCCTATCCAAGATATCCATTCAATTGTTTCTATTGGTCATGATCTCGTTGTGCATACACCTAAAGAAGATTATATGACAACAGGTACTCTTAAAGATTTCTGTAATAATTACATCAATACAACACTCGTTCAGATTCAAAAGAATATGATTATTAACCTTCAATATGTAGAAGATTACAATCGTAATATTATTTTATATAACAATGAAAATCTTTCTGTAGGACGTATTTATAAGAACAACTTTTTACACCACTACAAGGAGTACAAAAAGCTATGATATTTGATTTCTTATTTTTAACTATAAGTATCACAATGCTTTGTTTTTGCATCAGCAGTATTTTATTACCCGAAAAGAAATATTCCTACACTATTCTTTGTACTCCTCTTACTCTCACAGAAATGTTTATTTTTACCAATCCTACTCTCCTCAATAACTTTTTATTGATCTTTCTTATATGTATAACACATGCATATATGCTTTATATTCATAAATATAAATCTGTGATTTATAGTATTTCTACAACACTTCTATTCTTTACTGCTTTACTTTTTGTGAATCTTTTATTTGTTCGTTTATTTTCTATATTAAATATAGGCGATTTTTATGGACTTCTTTTTGGAATTCTATATTGTATGATTTCCTTAGGGTTATTAAAGATATTAAAATATAATAGAAATAATCTTTCCTTCCTTGAAGAGAATAAGACCTTTGGCCTTATTGGGATTATATTACTTATATTAATCTGTTTACTCATGCAAGCTCTTTCTTTTATTAAGCTATCGCAATCTACAATCATCTTAATGACTGTATTAGTATTTGTATTAAGTTTATTATTTCTTTTTCTATTCTTCCAATATAGACAGAATTACTTAGAAAAAGAGAAGTTAAGAATACAAAGAGAAAATAATGATCGAATCAATCATATATATAATTCTTTACTAAAGAAAGAACATCGTATGCTTTATGTATTAAGAAAGCTTGATCATGTAATTTCTGATGAAGAGACACATCAGTTTATTGAGAAAGAAATAGATGATTTAATGAATAAACAATTTGTATCTCATACTAATAATCCTATCTTTGATCATAGATTAACTATTCTTATGCAGAGTTTGAAAGATTATGATATTAAGATGATAGTCATGATTCCTGTTGATACTCGTTTGGATGATGCAAATATTATTGAACAGATGGAAATATTCATTAGAGAACATGTAACAGATCATACAGAAATAAGATTAAAGGTTAAAGATAATCAATTCATTATAAATTGTAATGACAAAACTAAAAACATCCGCTTAAAAACGCCTCATTAACGAGGCGCTTTCTTATAGGTTATAGGATGCAATATATAGCTTATGATCCTGAGCTACTACAATCAGTGATCTTCCTACATCACTTTTCTTATAATACTTATAATCCTGAGTGAAGTCTGGCAACTGCTTTTGTGATACTTTTGCTTCTATGATATATTTATTGAATTCTTCTTCTATTTCATTATTCTTCTTATTATTCAATGTAATGGGAAGATTTTTGTTTTTAACTTCCTGTACCTCATAATATATTCCATCATTAGTAAATGAAGGAGATGGTTTTACTTGATATACAATTGTATTTTCTGAAGGGAAGTCGATATTCCAGTTTTCAGATATAAAATTCATATTCTTATAATAAAGAAGCGTAGAGACAACCACAACAACAATAAGTGTCATAAGAATGATTAGTATTTTCTTGAGTTTCATCATTTCACTCCTTTCCATACTTCAACTCTATATGAGATATGATTCACTGACTATAATTCTTGCACAAGAGACACATTTTTCTGCATAAAAGACATTGAAAAAGTGCAGCCTAAGCTGCACTCTATTATAAGTCTACACCATAATCAGTGACTACAACCTGTCCTGTAATAGGTGCTGCATCATCACTTGCTAAGAAAAGAGTGACTCTTGCAACATCTTCTGGACTACATGGTTTAAGGGATAAATCACTATGAGCACTCATAGCCCCCATCATCTTCATATCCATTGTATCAGGTGTTAAACCTGCTGCCATATCTGTAGTAATACTACCAGGACAAATCACATTACAACGAACATTTTCTTTCGCAAAACGCATTGCAGTATGTTTAGTGACACCAATAATAGCTGCTTTAGTAGAAACATAAACTGCTCCTCCAGCACCAAACTGACCTGCAACACTTGCAATATTTACAATAGAAGCACCACTTGTCATAACCTTTAATGCTTCAGACATACAATACATTGTACCCTTCTGGTTAATATCAATAACTCTATTTAAGTCATCATAATCAATACGATTAATCGCATTTAATCCTTTATCAAGTACACCTGCATTATTCACTAATACATCTACTTTACCAAATGTTTCTACAGTTTTAGAAACTAGATTCTTTACATCATCAATCTTAGAAATATCAGTAGGTACACATAAAACAGTACCTCCTGCTTCTTCAATTTCTTTACCTACTTCTTCTAATACTTCTTTTCTTCTTGCTGAAATAACAACCTTTGCACCTTCACTTGCAAATAATTTTGCAATAGCTTTACCAACACCTGCGTTACCGCCTGTAACGATAGCGACTTTATTATCTAATTTACCCATATCCGAGCCTCCTTGATATCAATAGTATCATAACTGTAAGCGTATTCATAGAGATAACAATCAAATTATTGTATAAAAAAACACCTCAAGAATAATCTTGAAGTGTTTGAGCTATTACTGTTCTTCTGGTAATTCCTTAAGATCATCATCACCAGTTACATAGTGTAAGATAGTCTTTGCAGCAGTTCTAGGACCATCATACTCCTTACCCTTAATACCAAGTCTTGTACGAAGTACACCAACCTGTACACCCTGTTCAAACATCTTATGGAAGAATTCCTGTAATAATGGTTCTGTCTGTTCTTTTCTCTGAACTGGACCAAATGGGTTTGCGAAATAAGAGCCAACTAAACCATATTCAGTAGTAGTACCCTTAGCCATACGGTTACCAGCTCTGAATACCTTTAATGCATCTTCTTCATTATCAAAGAATTCTAAGGCTTCACCTTCAGCTTCATAGTTATTAGCATATAAGAAGATATCTACATCATGATCAGCGATAACATCCTTATAATCAGTAATAGGAATTACGATACGTGCATTGACCTTATCTGGGTTCATGAATACAGATCTATCTAATTCCTTAAAGCTGTAACCAGCATCTAAGTCATCAAGACGAACGAAGGCACCAACTTCTGTACCTGAAGTCTTTACTTTACCGTCAACTAATGATAAGCAACCCATATCATCATAGATAGTCTTGATATCTTCGATATAAGCTTCACCATAAGCCTTGATTTGTTCAATAGTTTCTGATTTACCAGCACCAGAGTCACCCATTACGACGATATTCTTTTCAGAACCATCATGTAACTTCATCTGGATCATAGCACCATGGATAGGTAATTTGTGGTGGTTGATGTTAGATACGTTGTGAAGTGTTAAACACATCTTCTTCATATATCCGAAGTAATCGAATTCATCACTTGCTGATAGTTTAGCAACCATCATATCGTTCTTGTCATCCTGGAAGAATGACTGATCCTTCTTACCGTCTTCATAACCATATACATATACTAGATCTGGTTTATTATGTCTATATTCTGATTCATCAGCAAGTTCAAATAAGTTACATAAAGTAACACCCTGTGCCATGAACTTAGTATTGAAGTAAACGAAACATAATAACTTACCAACCTTTGCAGGGTAACATAACCACTGATCAGGATTAAATGTTAAATCAGTAACTGGATTTGTTCTACTTTCTGGGAATACACCATCTCTTTTATTTCTCTTAGAATAAGTGATAAATGGTGGATGAATAACAACCTGTTCAATGAATGGAACATCCTTTAAACATTCATAATCATCAGGTAAACCTGTAGTTAAGTGAGTAACAGTTAAACCAGCATTCACACCTGCTGTAATCTGTCTTAATACCTTATCGTTCTTACCTACAGCTCTCTGCATTGAACGATATACTTCTAATACAAGTTTTTCAAACTCTTCCTGAGCGTCAGCGAACTGTACACTCTGGTAACCTGATTTCTTTGAGTCATTGAAAACAATTGCATATCTCTGAAGTTTTCTCCAGTATAAATAAATGTCTTCAATTAACTTTACGAACATATCACGATCTTCAAAATACACTGCATATTCTGGTCTTAATGCACAAACCTGTTCTGCATCAAGTACAAGTAATAACTTGAAAATGCTTCTTAAATCTCCTAATAAGAAGAAATCATCCGCATTGCGTTCATGTAAATAAATATATAACTGTGTTTCTAATCTGCGCTGATTCTTAATGAATTTCTCCAATACTTTAGAGAAAGATTCACTTTCCACTAATTCACATCTACTCTGACAGAATTCTTCAGAGAAGTTTAAGATTGCATTACCTCTAGTAATTTCGAATTTCTTAGCCATTTTTTCATCCTTTCTAAATAGATTATGTTAGCTCCTATCTACTTTAACCCCATAATAACAGAGAAATTTACAATATGCAAAGCCTAATTTTGTAATTATCATATGTAAGCGTTATTATTTATGGAATTTAGTAAATTCCAATTTTTCGCTTGCTAAGTTAGTTAAATCTAATATGTAACATAAAAAAGACCTTTACTAGAAGGCCTTAAAGAATACTTTACCAACTATTTCTTTCTTAAAAGAAACAGCACCTATATAACGGGAATCTGTAGAATGGTTTCTATTATCCCCCATAATAAAGACATCACCTTTAGGAACTGTATAAGTCCAGTTAGTGTCTGTCATTTGTTCGTTTATATATGTTTCATTGACTTTCTTACCATTACGGTAGAGTTCATGATCAATACATTCTATTGTATCACCCTGCTTGCCAATGACTCTTTTAATGATCTGTCTCTGCTGTCCTAATATATTACATTTCGCAATGATAACATCACCATATTTTACATCATCATAATGATAGAACTGCTTATTAACTAAGACAATGTTCCCTTCATGATAATTAGGTTCCATAGATTGTCCTTCTACATGAGAAATCTGGACAAAGAATAAGAAACCATATGTAAGAATCACTGTCACAAGAATAACTTTTACATATTCTAATATTGTTTGTTTCATATTTTTCATTTTAATCACCGAAACGATTATATCATAATTTTAAGATAATTCCTTGAATAAACTAAAAATAAAAGGAATAGGAATAATACTTGCGCATAAATCAGATATAGGCTGAGCTAAGGAAAGACCTGTAACACCCCATATATGAGGTAACACGATTACTAGTGGGATAAAAGCCAAACCACTTCTTAAAGCAGCTAGGAATGTCGCTATGACACTTCTACCAATACTTTGGAATAACATATTTGCGCCGATACTAATAGCCATAAAGAATATCGCAATACATTCAAATTTCATCGCAAGCTGCGCAATAGAGAGTACTTGACTATCCTGTGTAAAGAGTAAGAGAAGCGGTTTTGTGAAGCATAAACAGATGACACTAATAATACTTAATAGAATAGTAGAAAGAGTCACAGTGAAGATAAATGCCTGTTTCAAACGGTCATATCGTTTAGCACCATAGCTAAATGCTGATACTGGCTGGAAACCCTGACCTATTCCTACTCCTACCGAGAAGATGAGATTGGATATACGACTCACAACACTCATTGCCGCAATCGCTTCATCTCCATAGATTCCTGCCGCAAAGTTAAGAGTCATCACACTGATACTATTTAATCCCTGACGACAGAGTGATGGGAATCCTACCGCAACAATACTTCCTATAACATATTTTTCTAAACTTACATATTGCCATTTAAAGCAGCTTTGTGTCTTTCCTTTGTGATACATAGAATAGAGAATGAATGCACTGATATATTGAGACAGGGCAGTAGAGAGTCCTGCACCTGTGACACCCATATGAAATATTCGCATAAAAATATAATCACCAAAGATATTAATAATAGAACCGGATGTGAGTCCAATCATTGCAAGTGATGCTTGTCCTTCATATCTTAGTATATTATTCATCACACATGATGAAGTCATAGCAGGTGCTGCAATCAAAATAAAGAAGGCATACGCTCTTGCATAAGGTAATATAGTAGAAGTTGAACCCATTAAATACATAAGTGGATTCAAGAATATAAGGCCTAGTACCGCAATTAAAGCACCAAAAAAGAGTGAGCCAAAAAAGCTTGTAGATGCAAATATACGTGCTTCTTCTACTCTTTTTGCCCCTAGTCTTCTTGATATATTTGCGCCTGCTCCATGTCCAAACATAAAGCCAAAGGCTTGTAATATCGCCATCAATCCAAAAACAATCCCTACTGCACCTGTTGCACTTGTCCCTACTGTAGAAACAAAATACGTATCAGCCATGTTATAGATATTAGTAACCAACATTGAGATTGTTGTTGGTAATGCGAGAGTAAGTATCAGAGAAGGGATTGGCTGCTTGATCATTCTCTCATACTGTGATTCATATTGTGTCATAAAATTCTCCCCTTTTGGTTATTTATTATAGAACTACATCACACTTAAAACAATCAAGGTTCACTTTCTGAAAAAATTGTGATAATGTAAGAGATGCGAGGTATGAGAAAATGTATAAAAAAATATTAACACTAATATTATGTGCTTTCTTTGTATTAACTGGATGTTCTTCTAAAACAGCTGTTAAATCACAAGCGAGTACATATGCAGTCCTTACTAAAAAGAAAAAGGGTGAGCTTCTTAAAATGAAAAAGCATTATGATCTTATTGTAGTGAGAAGTAAAGGTTTAACTACAGAAGATATGAAGGTTTTAAGAAAGAAGTCTAAACAGATTTATTTCTATATGAGTTTAAAGAAACCACATCACAAAGCTGAAACTTTAAAGGCTGATGGTATCTTTATTAGTAAGATTGATGATGCAGATGCATTAGATGCTCTTATCAAGGAAGCAAATCAGAATAAGTTAAAGGTTATTGTGAATAATGCCTATGATTATAGAGAAACTGTTTATAAGAATTCTAAGATGGTTGCAGGTGTAAACCAGACTAGTATGATGACTAAAAAACAAGGGAAGAAGTATGTAAAACAGGATACTGAAGTATCAACACGCTTAAAGAAATATTTAAGTACATGCCAGGAAAAAGGTATTGCGACTTATTTAGTAGAGTATACTAAAAATACTGACTGGAGAGCTGCAATCAATGCTTATTGTAAGAAGCATCATATTACTTACTACAATCCAACTATTAAGTAAGACACATGGTAACATGTGTTTTTCATGTACAAAAAAGACCTCCGAAGAGGTCTATTAATAGAAAACCCGAGCAAACATCGTTTGCACAATGCCGCTACTGTAAAAGAATATCTTTTTCCACCTGTCACGATGATACACTGTCTAAAACCAACTGTCAATGACTGATCTGAGAATTTTGAAGCGTCTTTTTACTTACTACAATCCAACTATTAAGCAAGACACATGGAAACATGTGTTTTTCATGTACAAAAAAGACCTCCGAAGAGGTCTTTTAATAGAAAACCCGAGCAAACATCGTTTGCACAATGCCGCTACTGTAAAAGAATATCTTTTTTCATCTACTGCAATGTTACACTGTCTAAAACCAACTGTCAACTACTAATCCTAGAAATTTGAAAGTTCCTTGGATTAATTTATTTGTCTTATAATAGGTAGAATTTCTATCAATCCTTCTTATTAATTTCTTCAATTCCCCACTTTCATATAAGGCAACTCCTTCACTTCTTACCATTTTCTTATGCATATACAATAATGTAATAATCTGTTGAATTCTCTCGTTACTCATTCTATTCTTTCTGAAATTAGAATTCATATGCGGAATATTCATTAGTTCTTCTGTAATGTCTTTCTTTGTTCGATGTTCTGCAGTATGAGATCTCAAATCATTTAATATACAATTACTATGAGCTGATGCATTTCTAATTTTTTTACAAGTTAACAACCCATAATAATCATATTTCATTTCCTTATCAGAGAAACGATTAGCACAATAGTGATAAAATCCAACCAATTTCCCAAACGATATTATTTCAATAAATGCCCAAACAGGATAATTACCTTCGTATTTTTCAATAATATCCCTGCAATAGATACCTCTTCTGTTCCTATTAATCTCAGATTCAAAATAATTCTTTTGCCTGTCATCCAAAGAACCAATATAATCTTTGACTATTTGATAACCATCTTCATCATACTCATCCATTTTCCTTAATAATTGTAGCTTCGTATGATGTTCAATATCCAAAGCCATTTCTACTACTCTATAGCGAAGACGCATATCAATGATTGACACATCTACTAGATACGCAAATTCCAAATTAATATACTTTCCCTCATTTTTTCCACCTGGATGTTTATCATAATTTTTTCTAAAAGAAGTCAGCTTATAATAATTATTGTTGTACTTGAGATATTGTTTGGCTGATTCCTCATCCATGATATTGAAAAGTATTCCCTTGTCTTTCAAATGTTGAATCTGTTCATCTAGAGATAATCTTGGTTTATCATTTTCCATCATCAGTCTCCTTTAAACGTATCAAAAAAACTATAAGATTACTCTTATAGTCTTCTACTTATTCATACTATTTAAAACTACTTTTTTCTCATTATCAAAGACATTGTTTACATCCAAATCTTCTTGCACATCCATTACATATAGGTTTTGATGCACATTCTATACAATGTTCACTGAATTCTCTTTTATACAATTGATCTTCTCTTAATTCATTATCAAAGAAATCATAAAGATGATATATAGGTTTCTTTCCTTGATAATTCATTCTAGAACGATAGGCTATTCTTGTCTGAGCTACTTTCCCTTTCACTCGATAATGAATACCATCCTTCACAAAATGAGATCCTGTCTCAATAAAAGTGAATGTTGTATTCTTATTCACACATTGATTATGTAAAGATTTAATCCAATCGAAGTCACATGCTCTTGTACCACCATAATTCTCTCCACCGCATGTCACTTCTTCTATGCGTCCATCTAAATACTTTTCTAAATCAATAGGACCAATAAGAGGTGCTAACATCACTCCTTTATGTTTAGCAGGAATATCTAATAGAATAGGTATACGTTCATCAGCACGTTTCTGATTCTCACATGTAACATTAAGTATTACATTCTCGTATCCATCACCCCAGTTATCTGGTAAGCATTCTTTGAGTCTTTCTGCTCTTTTAGTAAGTATATAAAAGATTACATCCTGTCTTCTTCTGATCATTGACCAGACATCATCTCTCCATATATCTGCCTCTTCTAGACAGAAATCACTTGTCATACAGACTCTTATCTTTTCTCCACTTTGTATCTTATATGTACCATCTCTATTTCTAGAGAGTGGATATGCAAAATCATTGGTCTTATATATATGTGAACCATCTTGATTTCTCATCTTATCCAAAACATACATATAACAATTCATACACCCTTCTGAATACTTTACACATCCATGCCAGGGATTCCAAATATCATGCATTACTAACTCCTTATCAAACTTACTTGTTTTATTTCAAACCATTTAATAATACGTCCTACACATATGCCATAGAGTGGTGAACGTGTTACTAAACAGAGAATAATAGTTGCTGCAATCATTGTAATATCAAAACAGTTCTTACACAAGGAATACGCCTTATTATAGTGGTTAAAAATACTTAAGATCACTCCATCTACTGGTGCTAAGACTAAATGAGACTGCACCATTGTATAGACACCAAAAGCTATACATATATTACCTGCAAGTAAAATCACTATACGTAATCCTAGAGATTCAGGAGATGCAGGAATAATGATTTGATACAGATCTAAGATATATCCCATAATAAATGAGAAAGGGACTTCTAGTAACATATCCATTTTCAACTTTCTTTCTATCAATAGCTGAGCAACAACTAAAACCATATATAACATGATATTCGCTACACCAAATGAAATAGGTGTCATTTCTTTGAATGCATAAGGAAGTGTTGCTTGATGATGAATGGGTTCAGAATGGAAATGAATTCTGCAAGAGAATGGTATCTTGTAGGGACACCGCATGGTGGTGATTTGGAATATATCCGGGCAAGGATACCGGAGTAAAGGTCTCTGTACCCCTGGGGGCGCAAGGGTACTTTTGATGGATGGTACGTCTGTCGAAAGTGCTTTTGCGTTACTTTTGACAAAAGTAACAAAACCGCCGTATCCGGCGAATATTTCTTTTTATACCATAGCTGGCAAAGATACAAATTTATGTGCCATGTCTGGCACTTGTTTTAGTAAGCGGGGTGAGGAATATAACGATGAAACGAACAATCAGTGGTATGATCGGGACAGGATCTCTGGCTCATAACAGACGAGCTTTTATAGCAGAAAATGTTGATCCAGACAGAGTGCAATTAAATATTTGTTACCGGAATGAGAATCTGAAAGGGCACTCGGAAGGTTGCTCTTTGGCAATCTAAGAATAGAGTTTTGGGATAGAATATGATAAAATGCAAGAGATAAATCGGGGTTTTTCGGAGGGGCGAATGTAGATGAGTTTTATAGATGATGCATTATCAGAAATTAGTAATGGTGAGGACTTTGTTCAGGCAATGGCAGATATTTATGAATATCCAGAAGTAAGAAGTGAGTTATATAAATTACCATCTTGGATTAGAAATATCATAACAGTCATTGATTATGACACGGAATTAGCTATGAATGGTTTAGATTTTAAATCTTATGGGAATATTATTGATGCTTTGACTAATATGGGATTAACGGAAGAAGCAGAAGTACTAATTACTTTTGAAAAGAAACCTTCACAAGAGGAAGCAGATATTTGCTATTCAAAACTTGCTATTAATAATGATTATGACGCATTTTGGAATAAAGTATATTCGTATGCTGACGAAAATATAAAGAGATAACTTCCAGTTTGTATAATTGAAAAAAATAAAAAATGCATAGACAACTGTGTCTATTAGTGAAAATACGACATTTCTCGCTTTGTGTCGTGTTATTTGCAGATAACAGCTTCTATATTTGATGATGAAAGGAGGAGTTGAGGTGGACCAAGTAAAAATCGGGAATTTTTTAAAAAAACTTCGCAAAGAAAAAGGCATTACACAGGAGCAATTGGCAGAAATATTAAATGTCTCTGGAAGGACCGTATCCAGATGGGAAACCGGAAACAATATGCCGGATATCAGTATTCTTGTGGATATTGCAGATTATTATGATATCAGCATTCCTGAGATTATCAGTGGAGAAAGGAAAAGCGAGATGATGAACGAAGAAGAAAGAAAAATTGCTAAAACAATGGCTGATTATGCAACTACAGAGAAAGAGAAGATTTTTAAGGAAATGAAGCTCCAAAGTGTCATGGGAGTTTGTGCATTGGTTCTATACTGGATTCTGCATGAAACAGGTGCATACATGTATAATGATGTGTTAGGAAAGCTTGCCAGCTATTGTGAGACCTTGGTATCTGTGTCAGTCATAATGATGGCTGCATTTACGACAGGATCTTTAAGCAAGGTGCGGAGCAAGAGTAGAAAAGTTTTTGTATTCGAAAATTTCCCAAAAACTATGCAATTTGTTGTAACTGCAGTTGTAGCTTTTGGTGTAGCTGCTGTGATCAAACTGGTACTGGTGTATTTTTTCGGCTTATAAGTATTTTCAAATTCGTATTACATACTATGGAAAAAGAACTTTTTGATATTTTCACAGATGCGTGCTAATATGATTATAGAAAAAGAGTGCTACCAATAGACGGTTAGCCCATTTTACTATTTAGAATATCATCAAAGATAACCGCTTAGTTTACCAGACCAGGGCGGTTATTTTTGTGGTTTATGATTATCTTTACCTAATGTATATCCGATACTAAAGCAGGTTAAGCCGAAGCATACTACTGCTATGGAGTCAATAATACTCATTGGCTTAACCCTCCTTTCCACTGGATTCCTTTACAGGTTTCTATGTAATCAGAGGGTCACAGTCCCTCTGGAGAAGGACTAACCGCCTACGGTTAGGGTAGCACCCATGTTTCGATTGTAACAGTTAAAAATTACCGGTGCAATATAAAGTTGGTAGAGAAACATCTAGTATCTACAGAAGAGAATCGGTTTGAGTATTCTCCGGTGCCAAAACGGTGCCAAGAAATCAGGCAAATCAAAATAGGTGGTGCAATTCAACCGCTTTTCACTGTATTTTGGAGAGAAAACCATAAAAAACATGAGGTAAAACGTAATTAAAGTATCGTGCTTATAGACGAATAGAGCTTATTCAAATGTTTAATGAGAGAGAGCTGGATCTTATTATCATGATGGAAAATAAATGCCCTAAAAGGCCCATCTCTTTTATTAAAAACCTATCCTCTTATGAAGTATTATCATAAAGATACTTCTTTAGATTCACTACCATTACTCTATGATACATCTACAGAGTATAAGAATATAGATACAGAAATAGAACAGTTACTTTTAAAAGCCTGTATGAAAGAAGGTTATGGACCAGAGTCCTTATTGTAAGTACTTATCTTCTTCTCTTACAAATAAGACTTCTTCATTGTATCTCTACTATCATGAAGATGCTCATCAAATCATTCATAATATACTAGACGTACTCAAAAAGCATGCCATCTAGGCATGCTCATTTTATTCTAATTCAAATGCTCCAGTATATAACTGATAATACTGACCTTTCTGTTTAATTAAGTCCTCATGAGAACCACGTTCAATAATATGACCATGATCTAATACCATAATAACATCAGAATTCTGTACAGTAGACAATCTATGTGCAATAACAAATACAGTACGTCCCTTCATTAAGGCATCCATACCTTTCTGTACAATCGCTTCTGTACGTGTATCAATAGATGATGTTGCTTCATCCATGATCATAACAGGTGGATCTGCCACAGCAGCTCTTGCAATCGCAATAAGCTGTCTCTGACCTTGTGATAAACTTGCCCCATTACCAGTCAACATTGTGTTATAACCATCTGGTAGACGAGTAATGAAGTCATCAGCACCAGCAAGCTTTGCAGCTTCAATACATTGTTCATCAGTTGCTTCTAGATAACCATAACGGATATTATCCATAACTGTACCAGTAAAGAGGTTTGTATCCTGTAAGATAATACCAAGTGATCTTCTTAAATCAGGCTTTTTGATCTTATTAATGTTGATACCATCATATCTGATCTTACCGTCTTCAATATCATAGAATCTATTAATTAAGTTAGTAATAGTTGTCTTACCAGCACCAGTGGCCCCTACAAAGGCTACTTTCTGACCAGGCTTTGCATATAATGTAATGTTATGAAGAATCATCTTATTAGGATTATAAGCGAAATCTACATCATGCATTTCTACATCGCCTTCAAGTCTTGTATAAGTCACAGTACCATCTTCATGTGGATGTTTCCATGCCCACATTTCAGTACGTTCAGTTGTTTCTACTAATTCACCATTTTCTTCTTTAGCATTCACTAAAGTAACATAACCTTCATCAAATTCAGGTTCTTCATCTAATAATCCAAAGATACGACTAGCCCCTGCTAGACCCATAACAACAGAGTTGATCTGCTGAGAAATCTGACCAATCTGACCAGTGAACTGCTTAGTCATATTCAAGAATGGAACAACGATAGAAATATTAAGTGCCATACCAGATAAAGATACATTTGGTGTCTTTAGATAAAGAAGAACACCTCCTGTTAAGGCAATTAATACATAAAGAATATTACCCATGTTATGAAGAACAGGCATCAAGATATTCGCAAATGTATTGGCTTTTCTAGATGCTTCAAACCAGGCATTGTTTACTTTATCAAACCCTGCAATCGCATCTTCTTCATGGTTAAATACTTTGATAACCTTCTGCCCATTCATCATTTCTTCAATATAACCTTCAGTTGCACCAAGAGTCTGCTGCTGTTTAATAAAGAATCTTGAACTCTTAGAACCAAAATTCTTAGTAATAAAGAACATGATGACACAGCCAATTAATACAACCCCAGTCAACCAGAAGCTATAGTAAATCATGATGCAAAATACAGTTAGAAGTACAATAGAAGTCTGCATTAATGCAGGTAATGACTGAGAAATAAGCTGTCTTAATGTATCCGTATCATTTGTATAAATAGACATGATATCACCATGTGCATTTGTATCAAAATAACGGATAGGTAGACTTTCCATTCTTGCAAACATCTTTTCTCTGAATTTCATTAAAGAACCTTGAGTCACGACAGCCATTAAACGGTTGTATGTAAATGATGCAATTAATGAAAGAATATAGAGGATTGCAAGAATTGAAACAAATGAAAATACTTCGACCTGTGCCTGTGCCCAGTTCTTAGTACGCCAGTATTTCTCAATAACAGCAATGATATTCTGCATAAAAACAGATGGAATAGAGCTGACAACAGAATTAAATAGAATTAATGCAATAATAATAGGTAGAAGAACAGGATAGAATTCAAAGAGTGTTTTAATGAGACGTGTAAATGTGTTCTTCTTATTACCACGATTATTTTTCATCCTGTTCACCTCCCTTGTTTTGTGAATAGTATACTTCCTGATAAATTGGATTTGATGCAAGAAGTTCATCATGAGTACCGATTGCTTCAATAGAACCATTATTCATGATAATGATCTGATCTGCATCCTGTACACTTGAAACTCTCTGTGCAATGATGATTTTTGTAGTTTCAGGAATAAACTTCTTGAATCCTGCTCTAATAATAGCATCTGTTTTAGTATCTACAGCACTTGTAGAGTCATCAAGAATTAAAATTTTAGGTTTCTTAAGCAATGCACGAGCAATACATAATCTCTGTTTCTGTCCACCAGACACGTTAGTACCACCCTGTTCAATATGTGTATCATATTTATCTGGGAACTGTTCAATAAATTCATCTGCACAAGCAAGATGACATGCTTCTTCTATTTCTTCATCTGTGGCATCTTTATTACCCCAGCGTAAGTTTTCTTTAATAGAGCCAGAGAATAAAACATTCTTCTGTAATACAACAGAAACTGCATCTCTTAAAGTGACTAAGTCATAATCTCTTACATCTACACCAGCCACTTTCACTTCACCTTCAGTCACATCATATAGACGTGAAATAAGGTTAACAAGTGATGTTTTAGAAGAACCAGTACCTCCTAAAATACCAATAGTCTGTCCTGATTTAATGTGTAGATTAATATTTTCAAGAGCATAACGATCAGCACGCTTAGAATATTTAAATGATACATTATCAAAATCAATAGAACCATCATTTACTTCATAAATAGGTTTCTCTGGATTTGAAATTGTACGCTGTTCTTCTAATACAGCAACAATACGTTCACATGATTCAATAGAGATAGTCACCATTACAAAGATCATTGATAACATCATCAAGCTCATAAGAATCTGGAAACTATAAGTAAGTAATGAAGACAACTGTCCAACCTGAATAATAGCTCCACCAAAATTAACAACCAAATAAGAACCAAAAGTAAGTACGAAGATCATTACAACATAAAGACAGAACTGCATCATTGGGTTATTTAATGCAAGAATCTTTTCAGCTCTTGTGAAATCACCACAAACATCTTCTGCAGCTTCATTGAATTTCTTCTTTTCAAAGTCTTCACGTACAAATGATTTTACAACTCTAATACCGTTGATATTTTCCTGTACTGAATTATTTAAGTTATCGTATTTCTTAAATACTTTTCTAAATAAAGGCATTGTCTTCTTAATAACAAGTCCTAAACCAATCCCAAGTACTGGAATAGTAAATAAGAAGATCAACGCAAGTCGACCACCCATAATAAATCCCATGACCAATGAGAAGATCAACATAAGTGGAGCACGTACAACTGTACGAATAATCATCATATAAGCCATCTGAACGTTAGTGACATCAGTTGTCATACGAGTTACAAGTGAAGATGCACTAAAACGGTCAATGTTTTCAAATGAGAAGTTCTGAACTGCAACAAACAAGTCTTTACGTAAGTTCTTACCAAAACCAGCTGAAGCATTAGCTGCTTTAATACCTGCAAGAGCCCCAAATAGGAGTGAGAAACAGGCCATGATAATAAGTATCACACCATATTTCATAATAACAGAGAGATCACACCCATTCTGCATTCTATTGACTAGATTTGCGACCATTAATGGAATAATACATTCTACTAATGCCTCAAATGCTACAAGAATAGGTGTCAAAATTGAATCTCTCTTGTATTCACGAATACTTTTCTTAAGCACACGAATTATATTCATATTATTTCCCCTTTCATTCATTTTCTAGATTTGAATAGACCTTTTTCAGAAGTTCAGCTAAAGTATCCATTTCTTCCTGTGTTAATCCCTTCATCATGAGACGATTGGATTCAGCCATATTCTTTTTTGCCTGTGCACAATGGCTTTCACCTTTTTGTGTTAAGCAGGCAACTTTAATTCGCTTATCCTTAGAATCATCACAACAATGAATAAGATTCTTCTCCTGAAGTCTTCCTAGAAGTCCCGCAGTTGTTGATTGAGCTACATGTAAGTCTTTCTCAATCTCCTTAAAGGTCATTCTCTGATCAGGTGCGTCCTGTAATTTCAATAAAACATGGGACTGCATTAAAGTTAATCCTTCTTTTCTTAAAGAATTATTCGCACGCTTCTTTAAACAGTCATTAATATGCTTAATATAGCTTACTACTTCACTTTCTCTCATCAGTTTACCTCCTTCTGCGCATTAGAATGATAGTACACTTTCAATCCAATGTCAATAGTATGCTATTAAATATTAAATTATAAAAAAAGAAGGACCTAGTCCTTCTTCTCAGCCCTAGATTCACAATAATAACATCTATAGATACGTTTCTCTCTATTTGCAAGATAGAACACCTGATCTAAATCTCTTTCTACAGATGTAATACATCTTGGGTTCTTACATTTAGCCACATTAATGATTTTTTCAGGAAGCTGTAATTTCTTCTTTTCTATTGTTTCACCATTCTTAATAATAGAAACAGTAATATTAGGATCAATATAACCTAATACATCTAAATCAACATCAAAATCGTTATCAATCTTGATGATATCTTTCTTACCCATCTTATTAGAACGGCAATTCATGATGATTGCAACCTGACAATCTAACTTACCTAGATCAAGAGCATCATATACTTCTTTTGCTTTACCAGCTGCAATATGGTCAATCACAATACCATTTTTAATACTGTCTATTCTCATAATCTTTCCACCTCATTCTGTAATCCTAATAAGCTTAAGATCAATGCCATACGGATAAAACGTCCATTATGAGCCTGTCTGAAATAAGCAGCTCTTGGATCTGCATCGACTTCAGTCTTGATTTCATTGACACGTGGAAGTGGATGCATAATAATCATATCTTTCTTTGCAGCCTGTAATTTTTCTTCATCTAAGATATAAGTATCTCTTAAACGGATATAATCCTGTTCATTGAAGAAACGTTCCTGCTGTACTCTTGTCATATAAAGAATATCTAATTCTGGCATGACTTCTTCCATGCTACGTACTTCTTTATATTCAATACCCATTGGATCAAGAATGTCTTCTTTTAAGTATTCAGGAAGCTTTAATTCATCTGGAGAGATGAATACAAACTTAGTGCCTTCATAACGTGACATTGCTTTTAATAATGAATGAACTGTACGTCCAAACTTCAAGTCACCACAGAAACCTACTGTAAGGTTCTTTAAAGTGCCTTTTTCTCTCTGAATAGTTAATAAGTCAGTTAATGTCTGAGTAGGGTGATTATGTCCTCCATCACCTGCATTAATTAAAGGTACAGTGCATGTTGATGAAGCCACAACTGGAGCACCTTCCTTTGGATGACGCATTGCGATAATATCACAATAGCCGCTAACTACATGAATTGTATCTGATACTGTTTCTCCCTTAGAAGCACTAGATACGTTTGCAGTTGGGAATCCTAATACCTTTCCTCCAAGTGATAACATAGCACTTTCAAAAGATAGTCTTGTACGTGTACTAGGTTCGAAGAATAGTGTTGCAAGAATCTTATGTGCACATACGTCCTGATAACGTGTACGGTCTTTGATGATATCGTTTGCGAGTGCGATTAAATCATCAATTTCTTCAACAGATAAGTCCATTGGATCAATAATGAATTTTTTCATGGTGAGCTCCTTCTTTATAAACTTGTTTTAATTCCTATCTATTATATCACAGCGCCTCTATTTAAACAGTTTTTTCTAATAAAAACGTTTAATTGATATATTAACTATATTATTATGATATAGGTAAGGAGAAAGATTATGACTGAAAAAGAAAAAATGTTGAAAGAAATGTTGTATAATGCCAACAACGATAAAGATCTACTTAAAGAAAGAGCAATCGCAAAAGATTTATGTTTCAAATTTAATCAACTGATGCCTTCTGATACAGTAAATCAAAAAAAGATACTCCATCAATTATTAGGACCTATAGATGACTCTACTTGTATTATGTCACCGTTCTGGTGTGATTATGGCTATAATATCAAAATAGGTAGACACTTCTTTGCGAACCATAATACAGTGATACTAGATGGCGCAGAAGTAACTTTTGGAGATAATGTCTTTATCGCACCTAACTGTGGATTCTATACTGCAGGACATCCAATTGATACAAAACGTAGAAATCAAGGACTAGAATATGCTTATCCTATTACGATAGGAAATAATGTCTGGATTGGTGCAGGTGTTCAGGTGATGCCTGGAGTCACTATCGGAGATAATGTTGTCATTGGTGGAGGCAGTGTTGTTGTAAACGATATTCCTAGCAACAGTGTAGCCGTAGGTAATCCATGCCATGTGATAAGAGAAATCACTGATAAAGACGAACAAACAAATTGGAATCATAATTAAAAAAGGATGTCACTGACATCCTTTTTAGTCATTTTGAGGCATAAAACCAGATAAGCTTTCAGCCAATGTAGAAATAGGCATTGTCTGTACAATTACATGACCTGGTCCCTTGACTACTGTGTTAAAGAATCCTTCTCCTCCTAGGAACTTATTCTTTATACCTTTTACAGAAACAACATCAATATGACAAGATGAACTCATTGCGACAAGATTACCTGTATTCACAACCATCTCTTCACCAGGATTTAAGTCATATTCTATAGCTGTACCATCTATCTCAATAAATAGTAAACCTGAGCCAAAATATCTATTCATGATGAACCCTTCGCCACCAAAAAATCCTATTGTACCTTTTTTAGAAAAAGAGATTTCTCTTTTTACTGTTTCTTCACTTGCAAGATAAGAAGACTTCTGAACAATAATATCTCCCTGGCTCACATCATACACAAGTATGTCACCAGGAAAAGAAGATCCTAAGGCAATCATGCTCGGCTCGGTTGCTGTATATTTATTCAAGAAAAGTGTTTCTCCTGAAAAAGCACGGCCAAATAGAGATTTCATACCACCTGATACAGTATCCATAGTTAGAGCTGGTTTCATCCATACCATTGCGCCACTATCTGTCAAAATAGATTCGCCTTGATCTAGATGAAGGATTGCGACAGGAAGTGGTTTTCCTTTAATTTCATACTTCATACAATCATCTCCTACTGATCTAATTTTAATTCATTAATTGCATCTGCTAAACCATCAGCATCTGGGTCCTTGAAGAAACATGTTCCAATAGCTTTTAATTTATCTGGGGCATTCTCCGCAACGACACCAATTTCACATGTATCAATCATCTGGAAATCATTCATAGAATCTCCAAAACCGATTGTATCCTTCATATCTCCATGATAATAATCTACAACACGTTTCACACCATCTGCTTTTGTGCAGTTCTTTAAGATGATTTCACCATTAATGAAATCATCTTCATATTTAGAGAATGTCACAATATTAAACATTGGTGCAATATACTTTACACAATCATAAAAAGCGATAGGATCAGGGGCAATAAAACCAATCTTAGTGACACCTGTCTTTTCTAAGTCAAATTGAGAGACAGGAATACGGTTTTCTTCCTGACGTTTTAATTCAAAGAATCTCTGTAATTCTACATTATCCCCAAATTCCTTATTGTGTCTCTTGTCAAAGAATTCATTCACACCTGGTGTCTGATAAATCGCATGTTCAGTTTCTAGACAGAATAAGATACCATGATTCACAAAGAGTGTCATCATTTCTGAAAGAGTATATTGATCCATATAGTTCTTAAAGATATACTTCCCATCTACCTGGACAAATCCTCCTGCACTTGCCACAATACCATCAATAGGTAATGCTTTAACATCACCTACAATAGAAGTAGGTGCTCTACCTGTACATAAGAATACTTTATTTCCCGCATTCTTTGCTGCTTGAATGGCTTCTTTTGTTTTTTCTGTTATATGTCTTGATTTTCCTACTAATGTACCATCAATATCAAAAAATAAAAATTTACTCATATACTACTCCATAATTTCATCAATCAATATAGGTTTTTCTACCTTTTCTTTACTAAAATGGAATGCACTTAATAATTCTTCTTTTCTTTCTTTTGTCCATTTACCATTATCATGAACAGTCACTAATGGTTCTCCCTGTTCTACATAATCACCAATCTTCTTATGTAGAATTAAACCAACGCTATGATCAATTTCATCTGTGACTGTTTCTCTTCCTCCACCTAGACGCATTGATACTAGTCCAAGAGTTAATGCCTCTAGATCTTCAATATATCCTGTTTCAGGCGCATAAACATCAAATATATGTTCAGCCATTGTAAACTTTTCAGGATAAAGAATATAATCGCTGTCTCCACCCTGTGCTTTTACCATTGCTTCTAAAGCATGTAATGCTTTCTTAGAAGAAATGGCTTCTTCTAGCATCTTTCTTGCTTCAGTCACTGTTTCTGCCTTTTGTGCCATCATCAACATTGTACTTCCTGCAGTTAAACATAATTCTAATAAATCCTCAGGACCATTGCCATTAAGTGTTGCAATCGCTTCTTTCACTTCTAATGAATTACCAATTGCATAGCCCAAAGGCTGGGACATATTAGAAATAGTGGCTCTTGTATCCTTATGAAGATGCTGACCAATTGTGATCATTGTACGAGCAAGTTTCTTCGCGTCCTCCAAGTTCTTCATAAAAGCACCATCACCATATTTGACATCAAGTAAAATTGCATCACTGCCTGCAGCTAACTTCTTACTCATAATAGAAGAAGCAATCAAAGGAATAGACTGAACAGTTCCAGTGACATCTCTTAATGCATACATCTTCTTATCTGCAGGATCAAGAGACGCTGTCTGACCAATAATAGCTAAATGAATATCATTCACCTGTTTAATAAAATCTTCTTCATTAACATAAATATTAAGTCCTGGAATAGACTCCATCTTATCTAGAGTCCCACCTGTATGTCCAAGTCCTCTACCACTCATCTTAGCGACTGGTACACCACATGCAGCTACCATTGGACCTAATACTAAAGATGTCTTATCACCAACACCACCAGTAGAATGCTTATCTACTTTAATACCATGAATACCACTTAAATCAATCACATCACCACTATGCATCATTTCTAAAGTCAGCTGGGCTGTTTCGTGATCTGTTAATCCATTAAAGACAACAGCCATCAAGAAAGCACTCATCTGATAATCAGGAATATCACCTTTTGTATATTCCTGGATTAATTCATGAATTTCTTCATCAGTTAATACTACATTATCTTTTTTCTTTTCAATAAGATCTACCATTCTCATAAATGTCACCTACTCAAACTGAGTTCCTACCTCGAATATATTCTTACCATTTAAATAATCCTTTACAGACATACGTTTCTTACCAGAAAGCTGTATCTCTGTAATCACAAATACACCATCTTCTACCTTTACACCGATTGCATCCTTAAAGATCTTAACGATAGTACCGTTCTTTTCATCTTTATGATGTTCCTTGGCATTAGGGCAGTTATGAATTTCACCCTTATAGATTTTTACAACCTGTCCATTATAAGTTGTAAATGTACCTGGATGAGGATATAAGCCTCTTACATGATTAAAGATTTCTCTTGCTGTCTTGTTCCAATCAAGTCTTTCATCTTCTCTCTTAATAATAGGTGCATAAACAACTTCATCAGGATTCTGTGGAATTCTATCATTTGTTTCATCAAAGATAGATGGTAATGTATCCTTTAATAATTCAGCACCAATATCAGTTAAACGATCATATACAATTTCTAAGTTATCATCATCTGTAATTGGTGTGGATTTTTGAGAGATAATATCACCTGCATCCATCTTTTCTGCCATATACATAATAGTCACACCTGTTTCTTTGCGACCATCAATAATAGCGCGATGCACTGGTGCCCCACCACGATAAAGTGGTAATAAAGACGCATGGACATTCACACATCCTAGACGTGGTGCTTCTAATACAGCAGTTGGGACAATCTGTCCATAAGCTGCAGTAATAATTAAATCAGGCTTTAGATCTAAGACTGCCTGATAGTCATTTCTAATTCGTTCTGGCTGTAATACAGGAATATCATGTTTTAATGCTTCCTGTTTCACATCACTCATAGTGAGTACTTTCTTTCTTCCTACATAACGATCTGGCTGAGTGACAACACCCACAACATCATATTTATTTTCTAGTAACATCTGCAGTACTTTTAATGAAAAAGATGCAGTTCCCATAAAAACTATTTTTTTACTCATAAAATTCCTCCTGTAATTACTTTATAATTATAACATACTCATTTTATAAGTGCTACCACACAGGAAAAACCAAAAAAACTATTGCAATCATCTAGCATTTTTGGTATTATAGTTCAGCAAACTATAGAACGAGGTGAGATTATTATGGCAAACATGAAACAGCAGATTAAACGTTATAAAAACGATAATGAAAAAAGATTAGCAAACAACGCAGTAAAGAGCGCTTTAAAGACTTCAATCAAGAAAGTATTAAACGCTGTAGAAGCTGGTGACAAAGAAGTTGCTGCTAAGGAATTTAGCGATTGCACAAGACAGTTAGATGCATCTGTAACTAAGCATATCCATCACAAAAACTATGCTAGCAGACAGAAAGCAAGACTTCAGAAGAAAATTAACTCAATCGGATAGTTGATAGAGTTTTCTATATGAAACATAAACATCCAGCATTTTACTGGATGTTTTCTTATGCCTTGCATTTAGGGTGTAAGTTTCTTAAAATATAAAGTGCGAGGTATAGAAATATGTTAAGAGAAGAAACAAAAAGTGTACAGGTAGGCAATTTAACTATTGGTGGTAATAATCATGTAGTGATTCAGTCTATGTGTAATACAAAGACTAAAAATGTAGAAGCAACTATTAAACAGATTAATGCATTGGAACAGGCAGGATGTGAGCTTGTAAGAGTAGCTGTATTTGATAAAGAGGATGCTTATGCAATTAAAGAGATCAAGAAAGGAATTCATATTCCTTTAGTGGCTGATATTCATTTTGATTATAAGCTTGCTCTTATTGCTATAGAATCTGGTATTGATAAGGTACGTATTAATCCTGGTAATATTGGTTCTATTGAAAAGGTAAAAGCAGTTGTAGATGCATGTAAAGAAAAACATATCCCTATTAGAATTGGGGTTAATGGTGGTTCTTTAGAAAAAGATATTCTAGAGAAATATGGAGAACCTACACCTGAAGGTATGGTTGAATCCGCAATGAAGCATGTAAAGATTCTAGAGGATCTAGATTTCCATGATATCGTTATTTCATTAAAGTCTTCTAATACAATGTTGACTATTAAAGCGTATGAATTAGCGTCTAAAACATTCCCTTACCCTTTACATGTAGGTGTCACTGAAGCAGGTACTGCCTTAGGAGGCACTATTAAGTCTGCTTTGGGTATTGGTACATTATTATATGAAGGTATTGGAAATACTATTAGAGTGTCTTTAAGTGATGATCCTGTAGAAGAAATTAAAGTTGCTAAGATTCTATTAAAGGAATTAGGTTTATTAAAGGGTGTCCCTACTCTTGTGTCATGTCCCACTTGCGGTCGTATTCAGTATGATTTGATTCCTATCGCTAAAGAGATGGAAGATTTCTTAAAGGATATTCATCTCAATATTACAGTCGCAATTATGGGTTGTGCAGTAAATGGTCCAGGAGAAGCACGTCATGCTGATATTGGTATTGCAGGTGGTGTTGGTGAAGGTCTTCTTATTAAGCATGGAGAGATTGTAAAACGTGTTAAACAGGAAGATATGGTTCAGACACTGAAAGATGAAATCTTAAAGATGGTTGAAGAAAAAAGCGAGTAATTCATAAACTCGCTTTTTTACGTTACGTTAGATTTTCTATTTTATTATATATTTTGTGGATCTACCTTTTCCTTGAATCAGTACAACTCCCTTTTTCTCTAGTATTTTTAATAGAGAAGAGACTTTTGATTTACCAAAAGGTGTACTTGGTACTATTTCACTAATAGATTTTAGGACTGTTTTACTTAACGCTTTTAAAACAAGATGCTCATCATCTGTTAAATCAGAAATATCTTCAAAAACAGGCAATTCAATCTTTATAGTATTTTCTGACACTTCAAAACGAGGTTTCACAAAACTACTTTCATATAATTGTTTGATTCGTGTAATACCTGTTCCAAATATTTCTACAAACCCTAATCGATAGAATACATTCGCAAGATTTCTATTTCTTAAAACAGATGTTTTACCATTCAAATACTCTTCTTCAGAAATTCCTGTTGGTAGTCCACCTGGAGACACTATATCGATATGATTATCAAACATAGATATTCTAATATGAGAATTCACATCCCACATCCTATGAATAAGTCCATTCGCAATAGCTTCTCTAAAAGCTGCTTCTGGTATTTTTTCGACATTCTTTCTTTCAGATCCTTCTATCACTTCATATCTATAATAATCTCTAAATACCTCAAGCGATTTCTTATAGACTTCTAGAATAGACATATGATCAAATGTAATTCTTTTCTGAATAACACTGATATTTTCTCCAAATTTTATAATATCAACTCCAGGAAAATCATTAGTATCCGCTAATAAACCAGCTGCGTTATTATATCCATTATTATTGTCATAGAGATTAAGAGTTTTTAATGTATCGAGATTAAACGAACTGATTTGAATAGTTTTTTCTAATTGTTCTTCAAGAAAATGAAAAGTAAGATTCTGATCTTTGTATGGTAGTTCTTCAAAACTAATATTTTTCCCTTCCAATACAAGCCTTGAAAACTCTAATGTATCTACTTCTATAGTTGCAGAATCATTACGCTTATATGCTTTTGATTTATATAAGTATGGTTTCTGTAATCCACTTTTCACAATAAGTTTTATAGTCTTGTTTACTTCATTTGGTTCAAGTACATAATCTGGTTGTGGAGAAATAGTATCATTAATTTTGTTTTCAATATCTAAACACGCCTTGATTATATCTGACAACCCTTTAATATTGCCATCATCGTCAACTCCAAACAAGATTGTTCCACCATCATAGTTTGAAAAAGCACTAACTGTTTTCAAGAAAGTACTTGTGATTGTTTCTTTAAACTCTAGATTTCTTGTTTCACGCATATTTCTATCTCCTTTCCTATTCTACTACTTTAAGTATAATTAAAAAAGAGCGTAAATTCAATCGAAAACTTTTTCGTCCAAATTATTTCAATCGTAAATCAGAAAAAACACCCTTTTTGTATGATTTCCGAGTGAATAATACACTTGATTATACGAATATCAATCTCGGAATACATTCAGTATCTCACAAATGCAATTAAAATGAACGTAATTTCAATCCATTCCATTTTCATTCATACTTTATAATAAAATTAAAATTATGAACTATAAAACAGTGTTTTTTATAACACAAAACACTCATTAGATACATACATAGAGCTTATTCAAGCAAAAATACGCGTAAAAACAATCGAAGATTCAATCGAAAACTTTTTCGTCCGCGCTATTTTCAATCGTAAATTTTAAAGCACCCTCTTTGTTGGATTTTCGTTAAAATTAATAACTCGCTCGTTACATGACAGGGTAATAATATAGCTGAATTATTCAACAATACATATCAAAAACAATCGTAAATTCAATCGAAAAGTTTTACATCCAAATTATTTCAATCGAAAACTAATAAAATAAGCTATTTACGCACTTTTCGACCAAATTATGTACTTATTGAACATAAAAAATAAGCAACCAATTACGGCTGCTTATTCAAACATTTCTTTTAAACCTGGGTTGAATTCATGCTTTTTCAACATTTCAATTTCTTCTTTATAAGGTGCATTCTTTTCAATATAAGGTGTTTCTAGAATCTTAGGAACATCTTTTAAGCGTTCATTAGATACAATAGAGTCCAATGTATCAAAACCGATTGTCCCAAAACCAATATTCTCATGTCTATCTTTATGAGAACCTTGTGGATTCTTAGAGTCATTGACATGAACAACTAATACCTTATCTAAACCGATCTTTTCATCGACTTCATCAAGAATTGCATCAAAATCAGAAATATCATAACCTGCATCATTTAAATGACATGTATCTAAACATAAACCTAATAATTCAGGATAATCACAATGATCAATAATATAAGCTAACTGATCAAATGTTCTACCTAGTTCAGTGCCTTTACCTGCCATTGTTTCTAAGGCAATATGTACCTTCTGGTCTGGCTTCATTGCTTCATTTAAGCCTGATACAATCGCATCTAATCCTGCTTCATCCCCTGCTTTAACATGAGCACCTGGATGAAGAACAAGTCTTGAGGCACCAATTTCATCACATCTTTCAATTTCTTGACGTAAGAATGATACAGCAAGTTCTCTTGTTTCAGGCTTGATTGTATTTCCTAAATTAATAATATAAGGGGCATGAACAACAACCTTGTCCATGTCTATTCCCTTTTCTTTCATTAATTCTTTGGCTTCTTCTACACGTAATTCAGAAACAGGTTTACGTCTCGTATTCTGAGGTGCTCCTGTATAAAACATGAATGTATTGGCATTATAACTTAATGCTTCTTTTACACTTCCTAGAAGCATTTCCTTACCACCCATTGAGACATGTGAACCTATAATCACTGCATGTTCTCCCTTTCACGTTTTTCTCTCTGTGCCTGTTTCGCACGTTCTTTTTTCTATCTCTGAATATCTTTACGAATAATATCTCTTTTCTTTTTCTGGTAAATAGCCTGAATTTCTCTTTTTCTCTTCTTCTTATAACCAGGTTTAACCTTCTTAGGTCTCTTAATAATACGCTGAATTTCTTTTTCTAATTCAGACTGTGGCGCATTTCTATTCTTACGCTTATTACGTGCCTTGGCATCCGTTAATACACCATTACGGATTTCTTTTACTTCAAAGTGAATACCCTTCTTTTCAAGTGATTCAACCATCTGCTGATTAGATGAATCATACATAGAATAACATTCACCCTTATACTTACCACGACCACATCTACCAGATCTATGAATATAGAAGTCTCTTTCTGTTGGGAATTCCATATTAATAACATGAGATACACCATCAATATCAATACCTCTAGCCGCAATATCTGTAGCTACAATGTACTGATATTCATTATTGTTGATACGTCTCATCATCTGTTTACGTTCACGTGGTTCTAAGTCACCATGAATTTCACCGACACGATAGCCATCACTTCTTAACTGATCAGATAGCTTAGTGGCTTCTGTTCTCTTATTACAGAAGATTAAGCAGATATATGGATCAATGATATCCATGATATTCTTTAATACTGTATAACGATCATGATGCTTTGTATGAATTAAGTAATGTTTTGTATTGTCTGTTGTTTTCTTATGGGCATCAATCTGTACTAATTCTGGCGCATTCATATATTTTCTTAAGAATGGCCATAAATGTTCAGGAATAGTTGCTGAGAATACAAGCATCTGTAAATCTTCTCTCATCTTAGATAAGACTGCATCTAAGTCTTCAAGATAACCATATTCTAAAGTCATATCTGCTTCATCCACTACAAATGTAGTAGCTGTAGTGATGATTAAAGCTTGTTCATTTAAAGATAAGTCTTTAATACGTCCTGGTGTACCAATAACGATATGTGGCTGTGTAGAAAGCTTATTAATAGCCTTCTGCTTATCAGAACCACCAATTACAAGTGAGATTCTTAAATCAGGGTTTTCTTTCTTGAATTCCTTTGCGTTTTCATAGATCTGATGTGCAAGTTCTCTTGTAGGAGTTGTAATAACTGCCTGTACATAATCTGCATTTGTATCAATACGATCAATAATAGGAATTAAGAATGAATGAGTTTTACCAGTACCTGTCTGTGAGATACCAATAATATCTTTATTCTTATAAACAAGGGGGATCACCTTATCCTGGATAGGTGTTGGTGATGTGAAATGTATGTTGTTTAAAGTCTTTTTTACATAATCATTAAATTGAAATTTGTCAAATAAATCCATTATAATTCGCCTCCTTTAGCGTCTATTATCATACCATGATTTGAAAAAAAAACAAATCTAATCTCACTTATGTTAGAATTGTTTTTGAGGTGAAGAATATGAAAGTCACAGGAATTGTCCCTAGAGGATATTGTAAAGGTGTTATTCGTGCTATTAATATTGTGAAAGAGACAATAGAACAGTCAGGTCCTATTACAGTACTTGGTATGATTGTACATAATCAGTTTATTGTGGATGCATTAAAAAAGCGTGGTGCCATCACAATTGAGGATGCAAGTAAGACTAGAATGGAACTTCTTGATGAAATCAATGAAGGAACAGTTATTATTACAGCACATGGTGCAGGAGATTGTGTCATTGAGAAGGCAAAGAGTAAAGGACTCAACGTAGTGGATGCAACATGTTTAGATGTTATTAAGACACATACACTTATTAAAGAACAGTTAAAGCGTGGGAAGGATGTTTTATATATAGGTAAAAAGAATCATCCTGAAGCTGAAGGTGCATTATTGATTGATCCTAAACATATTCATTTAATTACATCTAAGAACGATTTAGAAACACTTGATAAAGATAAACATTATGTGATGACTAACCAGACAACTATGTCCCTTTATGATGTTTATGATTTATGTGAGTATGCGAAAAAAATATTAGATGTAGAAATCATGAAGGAAACTTGTTCAGCTACACAAATTAGACAGGAAGCCATTGCGAAGATGGATGAAGATATTGATCTAGTCATCATTGTAGGTGATCCTCATTCTAATAATACAAAGAAGCTGGCTTCTATTAGTATAGAGAAAGCACATAAAGATACCAAGATGATTGGAAGTCTTGAAGAGTTAGACTTATCATGGCTTAAAGGAAAGAAACATGTAGGAGTAAGTTCTGGAGCTTCTACACCTACTGTATTGACTAATCAGATTATTGATTTCTTGAAGCAGTATGATGAAAACAATCCAGATAGTTTTATTAAACCTGAAATACCTTATGAAAAGATGTTATAGGAGTGGGTATGAGTAAGAAGATTATTTTTTTTGATGTAGATGGAACTTTAGTAGATGTGAGACCTGTAAAGGAATGTATTCCTGAATCAACTATCCAGGCAGTGCACGAGACGCGTAAAAAAGGAAATTTATGTTACCTTTGTACAGGGCGTTCTCTTGCAGAAATCTATCCTTATATTCTAGATGTAGGATTGGATGGCATCATTGGTGCTGGAGGTGGATTTGTACAGATGGGAGATAAAATGTTATATCATAAGAAGGTCAGTGATGAAGATGTTCATCGTGTTGTAGACTTCTTTGAAACTAATCATTATGACTATTATTTAGAGTCTAATGGTGGTTTATTTGCCTCTAAGAACCTCATTAAAAGACTAGAAAGCATCATCTATGGTGATCTAGAAAATGATCCTGAAGCAAGAAGAAAGAAGGAAGAGGAACCTAGTCATTTTATTACTGCACTGATTGAAAATGAGAATATGTATAGAAACGATGTGAATAAGATTTGTTTCTTAGAACATGAAAGTATTCCATTTGATGAGATTAGAAAGCAGTTTAGTGATGCATTCCAAGTGATTGAATGTACTGTACCTTCATTTGGTGATGCATCAGGTGAATTGTCTGTAGCGGGTGTAAATAAGCATACTGCCATTGAAGCACTTATTAACCATTTAGGTATTGATCCAAAAGATACATATGCCTATGGTGATGGTATGAATGATGCAGAGATGTTGACATTTGTAGCTCATGGTGTTGCAGTCGGTAATGCGAAAGAAGGTTTAAAGGCTATTGCTGATGAAGTATGTGATGATATCGCGAATGATGGTATTTATAAGAATATGAAAGAACACGGATTGATTTAATCCGTGTTCTTTTTAATAGACTTCTTCTTTATATTCTATAAGTTCATCATTCTTATAAGTCACCTTGGCATGGTGATAGTGATCATCTTCCATCCAGTTTAAGAAATGATAATCTGCTTCCCATTGTGGATAATCAGGAATTAAATCATCATCCACCCATTCAAGAACACCTTCATCACAGTCTTTTAATGTCCCTTCAAAGTCATGACAAGAATAAACAAACATACCTTCATCTTCACCATAATAAAGACCTGGGAATGTGACATAACCATGACATCTAATAGAATGTACTGTATAACCTGTTTCTTCTAGTATTTCTCTTTTTACACATTCATCGGGTGATTCACCTGGTTCTAATTTACCACCTACACCAATCCATTTACCTTCATTGATATCTTTCTTCTTTTTTATACGATGAAGAAGTAATGTTTTCCCATCTTTCTTTAAATAGGCAATTGTAGTCAAAATCATCCTAATACCCCTTGAAATAGCCTGGAGAAGTGGCTTCTATAATTTCACAATCTATTTCTTTTTCTAATAATTCTTTTAATTTATGTACCATAATAACTTCTACATGATGCCCTACATCTACTAAAAGAATATTATAATCTGATGCTTTTAAACCACTATGATATTTCAAATCACCTGTGACATAAGCATCTACCTGTGGAGCGACTTCATCTATTAAATCTCCTCCAGAACCACCACAAATTCCTACTGTAGAGACTTCTTTCACTTTACCTGCATAATTGACTGATGGAATATTAAAAGCTTTCTTTACATAATCCAAGAATTCATACATGCCCATTGTATCTGGGAGTACACCCTTCTTAGTAATATTAGATTCATCGGCATCTTCAATATTTAAACATCCTAATGCTTCCATTAACCATCTATTCATGGAAATCTTATCTAGAGATGTATGCGCACTATAGAGAACAATATTATGTTTAATCGCTTTTTCAATAAAACGTCCTACAGGTGTTGTAGTATCTAAAGTCAATGTATTGAATAAGAATGGATGATGGGTAATCAGCATCTGACATCCTGCATCAATGGCTTCCTGTAGAGTTTGTAAGTCTGCATCTAAACCAATCATTATTTTATTCACTTCTGTATGAATATTGCCTGCCTGTAATCCACAATGATCCCAGTCCTCTTGACAACTTAAAGGATAATGAGATTCCATGATTTTAATAATCTGTTCTGCTTTCATAAATATCACCTTCCATTTCAAATATTATAACACAAAAAAGAAGTACCTAGAGTACTTCTTCAATTAAGGCAATAGAATGTAATACCTTTGCATATTTTTCATGTTCAGTATTTAATGAATCCAATATACGTCTTTGAATCTTTAGTTCTCTTTCCCACTTCTCAATAAAGAGAGGATCCTTCTGTTTTCTAAGGACTGGTCCAAAGAGAATATCTTTTTCATCTAATTCCTGATGCCCTTTTTTCACAACCATGATTTCATAAATATGATGAGCATCTTTGACTAATGCTTCATCAATAATCTGTAGGTTATGATTCATTAAGTATTCTCTTAATAAATCAATGGCTGTATTTGCCTGTAGGAAGAGTATTTTATCTTCTACATAGTCAAGATGAGCATCTAATATTTCACTCATCAATAAGCCACCCATACCACAAATAGAGATCATATCTACTTTCTTATCGATGATAGGATCTAATCCATTACCAAGTAATGGGATGACTTGATTTTCAAGATATAAAGACTGAATTGTTTCTTTAGAACTAGAGAGAGGTCCTTCCGCTACATCACATGCATAAGCTGATGTGATGATGTTTTCATCAAGTAAAAAACAAGGCAGATAGGCATGATCAGTGCCGATATCTGCCAGGATAGTTCCTTGTTTATGTTCTTCAATCATCCAAGCAACTTTGCTTAGACGTTTTGAATGAAGCTTCATTAGTGATCTAAGAAGTCCTTTAGACGTTTAGAGCGTGAAGGATGTTTTAATTTTCTTAAAGCTTTTGCTTCAATCTGTCTGATACGTTCACGAGTAACATTGAATTCTTTACCTACTTCTTCAAGTGTTCTTGTACGTCCATCATCTAGACCGAATCTAAGTCTTAATACTTTTTCTTCTCTATCTGTAAGTTCTAATAATACTTCATTTAATTCATCTTTTAATAATTCGTTAGATGCATAATCATCAGGGCTCATAGCACCTTCATCTTCAATGAAGTCACCTAAATGAGAATCATCTTCTTCACCGATAGGTGTTTCTAAAGAAACTGGTTCTAAAGAAATCTTCTGGATTTCTCTTACCTTTGCAGGAGTCATTCCATCCATCTTTTCTGCGATTTCTTCAGCTGTTGGTTCTCTACCTAATTCCTGAACAAGCTGTCTCTGGATACGAGTTAACTTGTTGATAGTTTCTACCATATGTACTGGAATACGGATAGTACGTGCCTGATCGGCAATTGCACGAGTGATAGCCTGTCTGATCCACCATGTTGCATATGTAGAGAACTTAAATCCTTTTGTATAGTCGAACTTTTCTACAGCCTTAATAAGACCCATGTTACCTTCCTGAATTAAGTCTAGGAATAACATACCACGACCTACATATCTCTTAGCGATAGATACAACTAATCTTAAGTTTGCAGCTGCAAGTTCTTTCTTAGCTTGTTCATCACCTTCAAGAATACGTTTTGCAAGTTCAATTTCCTGTTCATGAGTTAATAAGTCTACACGACCAATTTCCTTTAAGTACATCTTTACAGGGTCATTGATTTTAACGTTAGAACCTAACTGGTTCATATCATCATCGTCATCAGACTGGTTATACATTTTATTTGTATCACCAAAGTCCATATCTAGATCATTACCGAAATCTAGATTTGCGATATCATCATCACCTGTATCATCATCTGTATCTACTTCTAAGCCTTCAAGATCATCAAGACCATCTGCCCCTCCAGCCATGAAGTCATTATCATCTATTTCTAATGCATCTAAACCATCTTCAATTTCAATATGGTTTTCATTGATTGCATCAATAAGGTTTTCATATGCTTCATCATCTAAATCATATCTAGACTGGAAAGCATCTAAGTCATCTTGAGTTAAACGGTTGCCTTTAGCCTTAGCGGCACTAATCAGCATTTTTTCAAGTTCTTCAAGAGTAATACCCTGTACTGCTTTTTCCTTTTTTGCCATAGCTACTCCTTTTTTAAATCAATTAGCTTTTGGAGAATCTCAGCTTTTGCGCTAGGCGCAAGAACATTCTTAAACTGTTCCTGTAATTCCTGTTCACGAATATTCTTGGTATTTTCTGTAATTCTCGCAATATAATCATCAATCACTTCTTTTTGATAAGGGAGTGGAAGTGAACACTCCGCAATATCTGTCAATGCATTCACAAGGGTTGAATGAGAACTCCCAATCTTATCGATGAGGTTCGCAATATCCATTGTTTGATGCGTACGATAATAATCTCTAATATAAGCAGCTAATGCACGATATGTATCATTATGCATAAAGCCTGCTTTTGCTTCATAAATATCACTGACCTGACGGTCATTCAACATATAGAATAATAAATTCTTTTCTGCCAAAGTATATTTATCTAGAATAGGACGCTGGTCCTGAATTGTTTCAATACGATTTTGAGAAAACTGTTCACGATGTTCAATAATTGCAGAACTATTTAAAAGTTGTTCCTCAATGATTTCCTTAGGGAAATCAGTCAATGATGAAAGCTTCGTAATATAGTGTCCACGATCAATTCTATCTTCTATCTTCGCAATCTTCTCACATGCCTTTACAAGTAAGGTTTTACGATCTTCATAATTACGTAAATCAAGTTTTGAACATTCAAAGGCCATCATGAAATCAATAGGACTTAAAGTATCCTTTAAAACCGCATCAAGCCCCTCTATACCTTCTGTTGATAAGATCTCATCTGGATCTCTTCCATCAGGTAATAAGACAATCTTGACTTCAAAGCCCTGTGATGTAAGTAAATCACTTGATTTCATAGCGGCAGCCTGCCCTGCCATATCACCATCTAAGCATAAATGAATTGTATGTGTCATACGCTTCAGCATTCTTAAATGATCTTTAGTAAGAGCTGTACCCATCAAGGCAATACAGTTATCATGATGAGCACGATGCATCGCAATCACATCCATGAACCCTTCATTAATATATACAAAGCCTGCCTGACGAACTGCTTCTTTCGCACGGTGGTAATTATAAAGTGTTTTACCTTTAATAAATATATCGGACTCTGGTGAGTTCATATATTTAGAATTCTTATCCTGTGCTTTATAGACTCTTCCAGAAAAACCTACAACCTTTCCAAATTCATCATAAAGAGGAAACATCACACGATCACGGAAACGATCATAATGACGTTCATTTTCTAAAACTAATCCTGATTTCACCTGAGCGACTTCAGTATAGCCTTCCTTCTGGAAACGTTCATGTAAGATAGATTTATCTGGCGCATACCCAATTCCAAACATCTTAATGAGTTCATCATCAAAACCACGATGACGTAAATATTCAAGTGCCTGTTTACCTGATTGTGTATAGAGATAATACATATAAAGCTTCAAGGCAAAAGCGTGCATATCATAAAGAGGCGCAAGCGCCTCATCTACTTTCACAACACGCTTCTCTAGTGAATAGCCGGACATATCTACATGTCCAAACTCTGCCACTTTCATAACGGATTCTACGAAAGGAACCTTTAAATATTCCTGAATGAATGTAAAAACATTCCCTCCGTTGCCGCATACAAAACATTTATAAATCTGTCTTGATTGTGAAATAGATAAAGATGGATGATTATCATCATGGAAAGGACAGATAGCCATGTAGTTCTTGCCTTTTTTATGAAGTTCAAGGTACTGGCCCATCACATCAACGATATCTACGCTTTGTCTGATTTCATCAATCTTTTCCTGTGATAATCTTGCCATCTAATCATCCTCTTAGTTAAAACGTGTTTTATCTGCAATATAAGCTTTTAACTGATCAATTGGTAATCTGATCTGTTCCATAGTGTCACGATCTCTTACAGTAACGCTATGATCTTCAGCTGTATCGAAGTCTACAGTCACGCATAATGGTGTACCAATAGCATCCTGTCTTCTATATCTCTTACCAATCTGACCTGCCTGATCATATTCACAATAGAAGTCTTTTACTAAATCGTTATAAAGTTCCATTGCTTCATCAGACTGCTTCTTAGTAAGTGGTAATACTGCAACCTTTACTGGAGCTAATGCAGGATGGAAATGCATAACTTTTCTTACATCACCATTTTCAAGTTCCTGTTCTTCGAATGCATCTGCAAGAACTGATAAGAATAAACGGTCTGCACCTACTGATGGTTCAATAACGTATGGAAGATACTTTTCATGAGTGTCTGGATCTAAGTATTCTAAGTTCTTCTTAGAATATTCCTGATGACGTCCTAAGTCGTAATCAGTACGATCTGCAATACCCCATAATTCACCCCATCCAAATGGGTATAAGTATTCGATATCTGTTGTTGCTTTAGAGTAGAAAGAAAGTTCTTTCTGGTCATGGTCTCTGTATCTTAAGTTTTCTTTATTGATTCCTAAATCATATAAGAACTGCATACAGTCATGACGCCATTTTTCAAACCATTCTAAGTCTTCATTTGGTTTTGTAAAGAATTCAAGTTCCATCTGTTCAAATTCTCTCGTACGGAAAATGAAGTTACCTGGAGTGATTTCGTTACGGAATGATTTACCAATCTGTCCAATACCAAATGGTAATTTCTTACGTGATGTTCTCTGAACATTCTTGAAGTTTACAAAGATACCCTGAGCAGTTTCTGGTCTTAAATAGATCTTACTCTTTGCATCCTTTACAACACCCATAGATGTTTCAAACATTAATTCGAACTGTCTGATATCTGTGAAATCATGTCCACCACATTCAGGACATGCGATGTTATGTTCTCTAATAAAAGTCATCATTTCTTCTGGAGTCCATCCATCTGGATGTAATTCAGGATCATAAGCTTCAATTAATTTATCCGCTCTATGTCTTGATTTACACTGTTTACAGTCAATAAGTGGGTCATTGAAGTTACCTACATGTCCACTTGCCTGCCAAACTCTTGGATTCATAAAAATTGCAGAATCAATACCTACGTTGTAAGGACATTCCTGAACAAATCTCTTCCACCATAAGTTTTTAATGTTGTTCTTTAACTGAACACCCATTGGTCCGTAATCCCATGTATTTGCGAGTCCATCATAGATTTCTGAACCTTGATAGACAAAACCTTCACCTTTTGCATGTGCAATTAGCTTTTCCATATCTTTTGTAGCCATATTTTCCTCCTTGAGATAAGAAATGACTTAGGAATAACCTAAGCCATGAACTTTATAGTCCCACTATTTATACCCTTATAGTGTATATTTGTCAACCAATTATAAGTGTATAAAAAAAGAACCTTTCTGAAAGAAAGGTTAGATGTAAGTACGTGCGTTTAGCCAGGTAAGAATATCAGTATAAACGTTAATACGATCCTTACCAAATAATAATGCATGACGTTTGTTATCATAGATTTTTAATGTGATATCGGCCATACCTAGTGTTTTATAGTTGTGATAGATGAGCTGCGCATCTTTACCTAAACGAGTAAGAGGATCAAGTGCACCGGAGGCAATCCATGTAGATAAGTATGTTGGTGTTTTCTGATATGTCTCTTCACTGTTGGCATGTCTAGAAATCTTATAGATATCACTATAGCCTTTGACTGTATAAGAGAAGTTCGTCAATGTATCATTAGAAAATCTATTCACTAGTTGTTCATTATCTGTGAGATAAGAGAACGGATGATCTTCATTGAAACGATGTGATAACTTCATTCTGTTTCTTAATGCCAGTTTATTGAGATGATATCTTTCACCCTTCATAAGTTTAAAGAAGTTAAGACAAAGATTCTTATAGCGGTAGGCTCTGACACCGGACACTGCTCCCATCAACAACATTCCCTGGAAATAATCTCCAAAGCGTGCTGCATATTCACGAATCATCTGTGCACCTAGTCCTGTACCTATATAATAATAAGGTGTATCTGTATAACGGGCCATCATCACCTTCTGCAGATGATGCATATCCTTCATCAAATGATCAAGGACATCTGTTTTCCCAAAATAACCTTGTTCAAAATCAATTAGTGAATGACCATGTCCGACCATATCACTCACTACAACAACATATCCTTTATCACACATGAAATTCGCAAAATGATCATAGTTTGATGCATTTTCATTGAGATCATGCTGTACAAATAAGACAGCCTTGACTCTAATGATCACCTGTGGTTCATAAATGAAAAAGTGAACATGTGTATGTAGTGTTGATGTATAAGTTTCTTCATGCTTCATACATCATTCCTCCCCTCATATCCATTCCTTCACAAAACGTAACGCATTGAGATATATTCCACAATATTCATCAATATAATGTTCAAATATAAATAATATCTCTTTAAGTACTGATTCATCTATAGATAATGCATCAACATGGGCAATGGGTGTCTTATATATATGACGTATTGCCTTAAGTGCATCTATAGATAATTCTACATCCTGTGGTGTTTGATGCTTATGGCATACAAAACCACCATCTACAAGCGAAAAAGAAGTGACTGATGTATGTCCACAATGAACACATCCGTCTACTTCTAACTCTATTCCGTTATCTTTCATAATAAAGACAAGAATCAATGCATAAATCAATTTATATGAATATCCTGTATCTATAGCTTTTAAAGCATCTACTAAGAATGTATAAGTCTCTAGATCAGGTTTATTTTCAGGAACATAGCGATAATAGTATTCTAATAAGCATTGTGCTAGTATATCTGTTTCTATATGATCCTGGATATGTGTATAATACTTAATTCCTGAAGCACGTATAAGAGATGATAATCCTTTGCGTACATTTAGCTCAAATAAGCTTAACGTAGAAGGTGTGACACCACGCGCATTTTTAGAATTGATTTTTTTAATTCCTTTTCCATAGACTGATATTCTACCATAGTCATGTGTATAAATAGAAAGTATTGCATCAGATTCTTTTGAAGGAGTTATTTTAAGTACAACCCCTTCTGTTTTCTCAATATTATGAGTAGTCATCCTGGTTATAACCAAATTCCTTTAAGTACTGTGCTTTATTACGCCAGTCTTTTTCTACTCTTACAAAGAGTGAAAGTTTAACAGGTACACCCGCAAAACGTTTCATATCACGTCTTGCCTGGTCTTTGATCTTCTTGATCATCGTACCCTGCTTACCAATAATAATACCCTTCTGACTCTTTCTATTCACAATAATCACAGCCATGATATCTATTCCATTTTCATCTTCAATCCACTGTTCAATTTCTATCGCCACATCATGAGGAATTTCATCATGAGTGAAATAAAGAATCTTTTCACGAATAAATTCAGCCATAATGAACTGTTCTGGATGATCTGTAATTGTATCTTCTGGATAAATAGCTGGTCCTTCTGGTAAATCCTGTTTGACAGTCTTAATTAATTCATCTACATTATCCCCATTAAGTGCACTAATTGGAATGATTTCCTTAAAGTCCATCATCTGATTCCATTCAATCAGTTTATCCATTAATTCATCTTTAGAAAGAAGGTCTGCCTTATTTAATACAAGATAGACTGGACATTCTGCTTTCTTTAACCTTTCTACAATAAAGCGGTCTCCCTTACCAATACGTTCATTGGCAGGTTCAATAAATAAAATCACATCAGTTCCTACAATACTATTTAAAGCTGTTGTATTCATAAATGATCCTAAGCCATCCTGTGGCTTATGAATACCTGGTGTATCTACAAATACAATCTGTGCTTCATCATCTGTATATACACCTTGAACTGTATTTCTTGTAGTCTGGGCAGTAGGTGATGTAATCACTAATTTTGTCTTTAAAATATGATTTAATAAAGTAGATTTTCCTACATTAGGACGTCCTACAATACTTACGAAACCTGATTTATAACTCATAAATCCTCCTCACTAAAACTTCTAGGTAATAATTCATAGATATTAGTCACTTCATAGTGATCTCTTGCACCTAATACAATAGGTGTATCAGATTTCAAGAGTTCACTTAATACCTGACGACATGAACCGCAAGGTGAAATCAATGTCGGTCCATCTCCAACAATCGCAAGTGCTTTAATATCCTCTTTACGGTAGCCTTGGCAATAAGCCTGAAATACTGCATTACGCTCAGCACACATTGTAGAGCCATAAGCTGCATTCTCAATATTGGCACCATAAATCATCTTGCCATCATTGAGTTCACAGCAGGCACCTACTTTAAAATGTGAATAAGGGGTATATGCATTCTCTCTTGCCTTAAATGCTTCATCTACAAGATATTGATAATCCATTAGGCTTCCTCTCTTTCAATGCTTAAAGCACCTAGGATTTGATCCTGTAAGCCAAACATTTCTTTTTCTTGTTCATCTGTCATATGATCATATCCTAACAAATGAAGAATACCATGTGTAAATAAGAAACACATTTCCCTTCTTAAAGAATGACCATATTCTTCTGCCTGCTTCTTAGCATGATCTACAGAAATAAAAATATCTCCTAAAGTTCTAGGCATACCTTCTACATAAAATTGATCATTATCTTCCATTGCGAAACTGATGACATCAGTAGAACGATCAATATGACGATATTCTCTATTAATTTCATGTATTCTTTCATCATCTACAAGAACACATGATACTTCTACATCATCTTCAATACCTAAAGTCTTTAAAGCCTGTTCAATAATAGCTGTAAAATCCTGTTCATAATTATTTTCAAAGTTCTCTACTTCATTATCAAATACAAAATCTATATTCATTAATATCACCCTTTCTCGATGATTTTTCCTTTTTCCATTATAACATAGTCATATCCCATGTTCATGATTTTTTTATCATGTGAAATCACCATAAATAACTTTTCTTGATATGTTTCAAACAAAGTTCGAATGATGATTTCTTTACGTTCAAAAGAGAGATGACTGAGGGCTTCATCAAGAATATAAATATCTCCATCACATAACAATGCACGGGCAAGTGAAAGAATCTGTTGTTCTCCTAATGATAAGGGAAGCCCCTGAGATGTGATAGGTGAATCTCCTAGTTCAATCAATCTTTCTCCTGTTAAGGAAAGTAATACATGAAGTATACGTTCTTCATCCTCACAATTCAATACTTCTTTGATAGAACCAGGTATAAATGATTCATGTTCTTCTACAAGAATGATATGTTTCTTTAAAGAATCCTGATTGATGTCTTTTAAATGCTTGTTATTAATAAGTATTTCACCACGATAATGTGGATCATTACCTTCTAGTAAATAAGCTAATGTAGATTTACCTGAACCATTATCTCCAAATATAAAGAAAGAATGATTGATTTCTAAATCAAGGTGATTTAAGACAGGTTCATGGAAGCCATAAGCATAACTTACATTATTCATATGAATAGTATGAATTGGTTCTTCTATCAACAGCTTACCTTGTACGACTGGTGTTGTAAGTTCCTTATATTTCTCATAAAGTACTGTACTTTGAGAATATTCTACTAAAGTAGTACAGAGATGAATAAGGGGAATAAGAATCATATTATAAACCATATAGAATAGAATCAATTCACCCATACTGATACTCTTATTATGATAGAGGAACAATCCTACAAATAGTATAAGTGCTTCTCCAAGTATTTGGATCATATGCATACCAGTAGAGAGTGTTAGTGAGAATTCTTCCTGATCCTGTTTATGATTGGCTTCATTCTCATAGTAATGTTCATATCTTTTAAGCCATTGATGTTTTCCATAATATCTCTTTCCTATTTCTCTTTGATCTAAATAATCAATGAGTGCATGTTCTGATTCAATATGTGCTGCGATATAGTCTTTATAGAGTTCTATAAAATGTTTACTCTTAAAATAAACAAAGATACCTAGAATAACTAACACAATAATAAGTACTAATGATAATTGCGTAGAAATCAGCAATAAACCAAGTAGTTCTAATACAATAGAAACAAGATCTACATAGAAGATACTAAAATAGGCAATACAAAACTCACTTAACTGATAGAAATCCATGATTTGTGGATGGAGTGTTCCTGTATCTCCTTTATGATCCATTACTTGACTAATACTTGTATAAACAAACTCTTTATCAAAAGCACGTGTGAGAAGGATACTTTTCTTTTCTTTTGTCTTTTCTATTCCAATCTTTATTAAGCCGATAATAAAATAAGCACCTGATACAATCATTAATACCACAATAGGTGTTTTAACCTTCATATAATCAATGAGTGATGCATAGATAAGTGATAACACATAAGAGAATAATGTGATAAAAAATGTATAGCTTCCTAGTTTTCTAATATCTTTATGATAGAGTTTCTTGATTCCCTTTAAGAACTGTTTAAATGTCTTATTCTCATATTCAAAATAGCGCCCAATATGTGTAATAGATACAACATTTTCTGTATAAATTGATGTCAGTTCTTCTTGATCATAGACCACAATACCATGGGCTGGATCACCAATAATATACGTATCTCCCTTGATTTCATAGAGTACTACAAAATGACCTATACCATCTTCTATTGTATGTAAGATACAAGGTAAGGTGATATGTTCTTCTATGTCTTTTAAAGAAGCATGATAGGCTTTTGCTTCTATCGCATAGGATTTCAATGTTTCTACTAAACCTTTAATAGTCGTTCCAGTATGATCCATACGTGCTTTTCTTTTAATATTGAGTGTGTCTTCTTCAATATCATAATATTTTAAAATCATCTTGATACAATAAACGCCACAGGATACTTCATCATCCTGAAGATATATAGGATATTTACGCATATAAAAAAACCTCCCACTTATTTATTCCTTCATAAGTGAGAGATTTCTTAATATTTTATCCTAAAACTTTTCTAAGTTTAGTAATAAATTCATCAACATGTTCTTTTGTGATTATTAGAGGTGGTAATAAACGAATTACCTTTTCACCAGCAGTTACTACAATAACACCTTCATCAAGTAATGCCTGGACATATTTCTTAGCTGGGACATTTAATACAATTCCCTGCATTAATCCTAAACCTCTATGTCCTACAACACAATCATAGTCTTTGACTACTTTATCTAATTCTTCTAAAAGATATTCAGATACTTCTTTACAGTTTTCTACAATTGAATCCTTCTTTAAGATATCAAATACAGTAGAGACTGCAGCAGTCACAAATGGATTACCTCCATAAGTACTTCCATGGTCTCCTGGTTCCATTGCCTTCGCAAACTTTGCATTAGCTACAAATGCACCTACTGGTACACCACAACCAATACCTTTTGCAAGACAGACAATATCAGGTAAGATATCATACTGGAAATAAGTCATGATTGTTCCTGTTCTTCCCATACCACACTGTACTTCATCAAGAATAAGACAGATATCTTTTTCATCACAGATTTGTCTTAATCCCTGTAAAAATTCTTTTGTGCAAGGATTGACACCACCTTCACCCTGTACTGGTTCTACAATAATAGCGCCTGTACGATCAGTAAGTAGTGCTTTAACGCTTTCTAAGTCGTTTAAAGTGGCATATTTTACACCTTCCATCAATGGACCAAAAGCCTGCTGATAATGAGCATTACCAGTTAACTTAACAGAACCTGTAGTACGTCCATGGAATGACTGATGGAATGCGATGACTTCACTATCAGCCTTATGGTGTTTTAAGAAATAGTATTTACGTGCAAGCTTTAATGCCCCTTCAGTTGCTTCTGCACCTGAGTTACAGAAGAATACCTTTGAAAGACGAGTTGCCTCCACTACTTTCTTAGCTGCTTCAATGGCAGGAACAGTATAGAAATAGTTAGAAACATGAGTTAATGTCTTTAACTGCTTTTCTACTGCTTCTACATAGGCAGGATAACCATATCCAAGAGAATTGACACCAATACCACTATAGAAATCTAAGTATTTATTACCTTCTGTATCATAGAGATATACACCTTCTCCATGATCTAAAACAGTATCATATCTACCATAAGCATGAAGAAAATACTGTTCTCCTTCTTCATAATACCCCATTACTGCTCCTCCTGATAATTCAAAATAATTTTCATATACATATCCACAACAGACTGTAATACAGATTCATTAAAATTAAATGTACCTGTATGGAGTCCACTCTGGAATTCCTTGGTTTTAGTACCGACAAAGATAAATAGACCTTTTACCTCTTTCTGATAGAAAGAGAAATCCTCAGCAAGCATGAGTGGTTCATCTAATTCTTTTAATGAAGTAATTGATGAGACATAGTTAAATAGCTTTTTATCATTGATGACAGCTGGATAGAATGGTGGACAGCTCCACTCAATTTGACATCCATAGGCTTCTTCAAAACCTTTATTAATACGTCCTATAGAATCTGTGAGATGAGCAAACATTTCATCACTATAACAACGTACTGTGCCATGGAATTCTGTTTCCTTAGCCACACTATTACGTGCTGTACCACCATGAATTTCTCCAATATTCATAATAGCTGGATGGAATGGTGTCTTCATTCTTGTCAGAATATGCTGGTATTCATTAATTAAAGAACAAGCAATAAGTAATGAGTCTACACCTTCATGAGGTAAACCTGCATGAGCCCCTCTTCCTATTACTTTTACATCTAATTCACCACATTCAGCCATTAAACCACCTGGTTTAGAAGCAATCACACCTTCATCTAATAAAGGCATCAAGTGAATACCAAAAATAGATTCTACATTAAACTGTTTTAATAAACCTTTTTCACAGACAATACGTGCCCCTCCAGGAGATTCTTCAGCTGGCTGGAAGATTAAAAGAATATCATAAAGAATAGGTTCTTTATTCTCTTTTAAAGCCTTCGCAAAGCCTAGAAGTGCAGTCATATGGCCATCATGTCCACATGCATGCATGATTCCTTTATGGGTAGAGGCAAAGTCTACACCTGTTTCTTCATTGACAGGTAAGCCATCAATATCTGTTCTAAAAGCCACTGATTTACCATAGCCATGATCAATAAAGACATAAAGTCCTGTTTCTAATAATGGCTGTGGCTGATACCCCATCTTTTCTAGTTCTGCTTTTAGATAAGCTGTTGTTTGTGTCTCTTCTAATCCTAGCTCAGGAATCTGATGTAGATCCCTGCGCCATCTCTTTAAATCATCCATGATTAGATCTTTCTTAAATCATCCATTAACTGAGTCTTATCTTTTGTCTGGTCGTCTTTTTCTTCTTTCACAATACGAGCTGGGTTACCAACTACTACTGCACCTGCTGGTACATCCTTAGTAACGATAGAACCCGCACCTACGACAGCACCCTTGCCAATTCTTACACCTTCAATAACAACCGCATTGGCACCAATTAATACGTCATCTTCTAAGACAACTGGGTTTGCTGAAGGGGGTTCAATAACACCTGCAAGCACTGCACCTGCACCAACGTGACAATGTTTACCAACTTCAGCACGTCCTCCAAGTACTGCACCCATATCAATCATAGAACCTTCACCAATCTTAGCACCAATGTTGATAACTGCACCCATCATGATAACTGCATTATCTCCGATAGTGACATGTTCACGGATAAAGCAGCCTGGTTCAATACGAGCATTGATATTTGTCATATCAATCATAGGAATCGCACTATTACGACGATCCTGTTCCATATAAGTTTCTGTAATCTTATCTTTGTTTTCTTCTAAATAAGCACGGATTGCATCTAAATCTCCAATACAGATTTTTGAATCTTCTGTACCAAACATCTTGAATCCTTCAGCCTGAGGTAAATCATGACCATTGATATATACCTTGACTGGTGTTTGTTTTTTCGCATTTCCAATATACTGGATAATTTCTTCTGCAGTTTTAAGCATAGTCTTCCTCCTTTAATGTACCTTCAAAAGTAGTCCTTGCAGGACCTGTCATAAATATCTTCTTATCACGGAGTTCAATCTGTAAATGACCCCCTAATAATTCTACATCCACTTTCTCATCACACTTGTTGTTGAGATAACTTGCATACATCACAGCACATGCGCCTGTACCACAAGCCATTGTTTCACCACTGCCTCTTTCCCATACACGCATCTTTAGATGTTCTCTATCAACAACCTTTACAAATTCTGTATTGACTGATTCAGGGAATAAAGAAGCATGTTCAAACTTAGGACCAATTGCTTCGATATCAAAATCAAGTGTATCTACATACTGGATGACATGCGGATTACCCATAGAAACAGCTGTACAATAATATGTATTGCCATCTATTTCAATAGGTGCATTCACCATCTCTACCTTAGAATAATTCACCGGAATATCAGAACATAGAGTAATTGGTTCACCCATATCTACACAGACACTTGTTACCTTTCCATCTTCTACATTCAATTCACAAGTTCTTATTCCTGCAAGTGTTTCAATCTTCAATGTTGTCTTATCAGTTAAGCCTTGATCGTATACAAATTTAGAAAAGCAGCGGATTCCATTTCCACACATCTTTCCTTCACTACCATCAAGGTTGAACATACGCATTCTGAAATCACATGTTTCACTTGGTAAGATGATAATGACACCATCACTGCCAATACCTATATGACGATTAGATACCTTCTTGATAAATGTTTCATCTGTTGGAACATTCTGATTGATTCCATCAAAGTAAACATAATCATTCCCGATACCTTCCATTTTCAAGAATTTCAACATTTTCTTTTACACCTTTCTTGTTCATACTCTGAACTTAATGAAAGTATAACACAAAATTATCATAGTGACACTAACTAATATTTATACAAATTATCGTAAGAATCGATGATCATAATCGTCTTCTCATCAATCATAGTAAAGAGATATTTCACAATATCACGATGTAAGGCAACACATCCCATTGTATAGTCATGAGTGCCAAAACAATGAAAGAAATACGCGCTGCCCTTACCTTTAATACATTCTTTATTATAGTTAAAGAAAGCAGTATATTCATAAGGCTTAGTATAATCTATCAAATGTTCATCATTTTCTTTTGTACATTGTGTATGATCTCTTACTTTTTCATCCACAAACTCATTATAATATTGTTCACCACACCAATAATCATCTTCAGTAATCTGATGATAATCCATCTTTGTACCAGGATCTGGCGCAATACCCATGAGTTTTCCAAAGGTATATTCACCGATCGGAGTCTGTCTTGCCCCTTCTTTTCCTTCACCCATGCCTCTTTGTCCAATAAGTGCTGGTGTTTCTAAGACAAGCTCCCATTTTTCTTCTTTCTTATAATAATAGAATGTCGCATGACTTGTATCATAATGATCAACACAAACCAAAAAGAGCTGATTTGTTTTCTTTGATGCTTTTAAAGAATCTATATCCATATAAATCCCTCCCTTCATCATTATATGAAAAAACAATCTGAAAATACAATTCCTTTCAGATTATTGACAAAATCAGATATTTAAAACTATCTATAAGACCTGTTGAGCTTTTCACAGGTCTTTCTTATCAAATCGATGAGTCATTTCTATTATTACATCCCATTTATAAGAAACAAAAAAGTCGCAAGACCACAAATTTTCTTCATTGGAGTGTGGACACTTACGACATTAACTATATATTCAATTTTGTATACTAACAGTCTAGAAAAGATAGTTTTTTATGATTCTCTTTTTAGTAATGTCTAGCATAATATTCATCAAATGTTAATTGACTCTCTTCTACCTTTTTAGCTAAATCCTTACCAACATAGCGAATATGCCATGATTCATAATGATACCCTGTCAAATCTTCTTTATCCTTTGGGTAACGTAGAATGAAACCATATTGACTTAATTGACTTAAAAACCAGTTATAGCAAGGATGATTAACAACATCCTCATATTTGTATTGATCTAAAGCAACATCAAGTCCTAGACCTGTTGTATGCTCACTATGACCAGGACGTGAACATGTTTCATCGGCCTTTGCAACATCGTAGGTTGCTACCATATGATTATAAATTTCTTTTTGCCAAGGTGTAGAACGATAGCCAGAAGTTACATATAACTCAAATCCCTTTTGATAACAAGCCTCTTGCAAAGCAATAAAATCATCATATAAGACTTTTCGAGCAGTATGTTTACTATAGGGAAGACCATACTTCTTAGCTCTATTATTGATTTCTACAAGATCATCAGGCGCATAGTTTTCATCTAACTGATAATATTTATTCACAATTGTATGTAAATCATTAGGATGTTCTTGTTTTATAATATGATCATAGAAAGCATAATCACGATTCATATTTACAAGTGTAACAATCTCTTCTTTCGTTAGATGAGGATGCTTACTTTTATATAAATTATAACGTTCTTTGTATTCTGGATGTTCATAACTTATAGTTTTTATTTTTTTCTTTACAGATTTTTCTTTAGGCAAGAAACAGAAAAAACAGATCAATAATGCAAAAATAAGTGTTACTAATAGAATTCTCTTCTTTTTCATAGAACAACCCCGATTTCTTCTTGTTAATCATTTATTTAAACAATATACCGTTACAACATTTTTACTAATACCAAAAGATAAGACTGCTCACATTAGTTTATCATCAATATGAAAGGAACTATATGAAAATACAGTTCCTTTATTTATGTGAACTACCTCGACTTAAAACTCCGTATTTGAAGTCAAGGCTTCTAGGATGCTTATGCATCCGTTTAAGAAGTTTGATATTTAAGTCTCCACCTATTGCTAGGCAATCCTTATTCTTATAGGCGTGTCCACTTCGCCTCTACTGTATAGGATGTTTACATCCACAACGCTACTTTTACGCATGATATTTAATGCCCCATTCACATCTGCATTCAGAACTTGTCCACTCGCTGTTCTATACTGTCCACGATGTATTCTCTTTCCACTGAAATGGTGTTCTTCAGTATCATCACTCTTATAGACTGGTATTACATCCTTATCCCAGAATCTTGCTTTTGATGTATAGGACTCCTCCTGCATTACAAGTGTGATGCCATTCAGTTCACAGAGATATTCAAGCTTATCTCTCAGCTTCCCATATGGAATATTGACGAAAGTCTGATTGTTTCTTCTGCCTATGTTGGAATCCTTCTGAAAGGTTTCATTATAGCCCACAACAAGAGTTCCGATATCATGATCGATACAGTAATCAATCACCCTGCGTGCAGTCTTGTTCATGTAGTCATTTATTCTATTGTTACGCCTGCGTGCTAATGCCTTCTGTCTGTTGGTCGGCTTCCTGCCATAGTCCTGCTTATCCTTGATGGACTGTAATCTTGCATTTTTCTTGTTGAACCACTGGTTAATGGACTTCAGTCTTCTTCCATCGATGATGAATGTCTCACCTTTACTTGATACTCCAGTGACAAGATTATTGATACCAAGGTCTAATGCCAGTGCATTTGTTGTATTGAGATTCCTTTGAATGCATTCAGTTTCATAGATATACTGAATTTCAAAGAACCTGGCATCTGCCTTTGGTATGATACGTATTTCCTTCACTTTCTTATCAAGCAGTATAGGTGGAACAGTAATCTCAACAGCCTTATGTGTCTTTCTGAAGCTGTTTGAATATGGAAGTATGAGCTTATTCCCTTTAAGTCTTACAAATCCAATGACAAGTGTAGTATATCCATCCTTGGGAAGATAGCGTGGAAGTCTGCAGTCCTTAAGTGCATGCTTTCCCTGCGTTGCCTTTTTAAGAAGACCGAAGAATGATTTGAATGAACCATCTACTTCCTTCAGTATCTGCTGTGCCATATTGGAATTAAGCGTTCTATAGTTATCAGACGACTTCAGAAGTGCATAGTTCTTCTCATAATTGAGATACTTGCCTTCTGCAAAGTAATGCTGTCTGATGTTATAGATTGCCTGATTAGTGAGGTTCTTTGCAATATGACATAATTCCTTGATGGAACGATAGTCTTCCTTGGACAGATGCTTTACCTGCTGCTTGACTTTAAGATATATAATCTCCTTTCTGTAGATTTAGGAAAAGAAGTTTCCTATATGTATTATACTATTTCTTACTCCAAATTTCTCTATCAGATGCATTAACGGCATTCATCCTCCACCTATATTCTATATTGAGGTGAGGGTTTTCTGACTGTTTTTTAGATAAAATAAAAACTCTGGTAAACCAGAGTTATTTTCAAATGGGGCGGCTGATGGGGATCGAACCCACGAAATGCCGGAGCCACAATCCGGTGTGTTAACCGCTTCACCACAACCGCCATATCTCTCGTAAGAGACAAGTAAGATTATATACAAGTGTTAATGGTTTGTAAAGAGAAAATTTGACTTTTTTTAAAGAAATTTAAAATCCCGAGATTGCCCCGGGATTTGTATCTTATTTAGTCTTATGAATAAACTTAAATGTGAATGCTGAACCTAATGCAGCTTCATATACAATACCTGTATATTTCTTGTTCTGTAATGATGCAGCACCCTTCTGGAATACTGGTAATACAGCATATTCACTCATACAGATATCTTCTGCCTGATAAAGCATCTGCCATCTCTTCTTAGCATCTCTTTCAGTAGTAGATGTCGCAATTAACTGGTCATATTTCGCATTGTTATATTTACCATAGTTATTTGAATTACCTGTAGAAACAAGGTTCAAATAAGTGATTGGATCAGGGAAGTCAGGTCCCCATCTTGCACATGAGATATCAAAATTGTCTGATTTCTGACGTTCTACACGGTCTTTCTTAACAGTTGCAACCATTTCGATATCTAAACCTTTAAGTTTTTTGAAACATGCCTGTAAATATTCTGCTTCAGTATCTGCAGGTGTTTCATCTGTACCATAAAGTAATCTTAATTTTAATGAAGAAACACCAAGTTCTTTTAAGCCTTGATCAAAAGCAACCTGTGCTTCTTTTAGATTATACTGAGTATAATCTTTACCTTCTGAACGATATTCTTTACCATCTGGTCCATAAGTGAAATCAGCGCTTACAAAACCATCTGCTTCTCTAGAACCATCCTTTAAGACTTTATTACATAAGTCTTTACGATCAATTGCTAGAGATAATGCTTTACGAATATTTGTATTCGCAAGAGCCTTGTTGTTGAAGTTCAAATATAAATAATACATATAACCCTGTTTGAACTTTACAAGACTATCTTTACCTTCATACTTATCAACTAAAGCTGAGTTAATAGTCGCAAAATCAACTTTACCATTATCAAATGCTGCAGCTGCAGTCTTAGGATCTTGAACAAGATACATATTTAAACCATCTAGTTCAATCTTATCTGCATCATAGTATTTATTATTCTTTTCAAAAGTAATCTTATTAGACTTAGTCCACTTAGTTACCTTGAATGGACCATTCGCAAGTAAATACTTCGCATCAGTAGCATATTTAGAACCACACTTTTCAACAAATTTCTGATTCTGTGGATAGAAGCATGGGAATGTCATGATTTCTAAGAAATAAGGACATGGCTGAGATAAAGTAACCTGTAATGTTTTCTTATCCTTTGCTTCAACACCTAGTTCCTTAATCTTATCACCAGCAGTTGTACCAAGTTCAGCGAGTTCATCTGCATTCTTAATACATGCCCCTTCTTTACCAAAGATATAGGCATAGCTACCTGCATTCGCAATTAGTTTTCTCCATGAATAAACGAAATCATCTGCAGTTAAATCATCACCATTAGACCATTTCGCATTCTTTCTAATAGTAAATGTATAAGTTAATCCATCATCTGATACCTTATAAGATGATGCAGCAGCTGGTACAAGCTTTGTACCACCCTTTGCAGTAATATCCATGAGTCCTTCACTAAATGCATGAATCGCATTAAATGATACACCATCATCAGATACACTTGAATCTAGAGATGTTACATCTGCTTCACTTGAAAAGTTATAAATCGCTTTATCGTCGGAAGTAGAACCACATCCCACTAACATAGAAGCAGCCAAGGCTGCTGCCACTATAATCTTGAGACTTTTCATAAAAATCCCCTCCATTTATAATCTTTATAAATATTATTATACGCTAAAACACTTTCTTTTGTACAGAAAAATATTTATTAAACTAATAAGTATTTATTATATCTCTTTGAATTCAACTAAAGTGATATCTTTATTTTCTTTTGTTTTCTTTATATCAATAATTCTTTGATTAGAAGAACCTCTGAATTTGAGATTCGCATCTTTTAATTCATTCACAAATGGTCCATCTACTAATACATCAACATAATCAAGTAATGGCTGTTTCCATTCCATAATTTCTTCATAAAGGAATGAAGAATAGACCCAGATAGATTTAGTAGGACATTCTTTTTTGATATGTTTGAGTAATTCTAAAATATCGTCTCTGTTTTCTTCTTCAAAAGGTTCTCCACCTAAAAGTGTGAATCCTGCAATATGGGGTTTGTTAATAAGTTTAATTAGTACATCTTCTAATTCAGATGTAAAAGCCTTTCCTCCATTAAAATCCCATGTTTCCTGATTAAAACAGAATGGACAATGACGATGACATCCTTGAGTATAAAGAGATACTCTAATACCTGGTCCATTCGCAATATCTACTTCTCTTATTTGTGCATAACGCATCTTTTTCACCTCACAAAGCTCTATTATATACTCTTTTGTCTACTAAATGAAAGAGGAAGCTCTAAACCATTTTCTTCAAGAAGCTTTTTATTTGTTAAGATGTCTTGAGTTGGTCCATCTGCAACAAGTTTTCCATTAGATAGTAATAAAACACGATCACATGTATCATAAATAAAATCTAAATCATGGGACGCTATCAACATTGTATAAGGGAGTTCGTTTAATACGTTAATTAGTTCACGACGATGTTTAGGATCTAATGAAACAGAAGGTTCATCAAATAATAGAATATCTGGACGCATAGAAAGGACTGTCGCAATGGCAGCTCTTTTTTTCTCCCCACCAGATAATCGATAAATCTTTTCATGCTTCTTTTCCTGCATATGTACAAGATCCAACGCTTTATTGATACGTTCTTCTAATTCATCTCCCTGTAATCCTTCATTCATTGGTCCAAAGGCTACATCCTCATATACAGAAGACATAAAGAGCTGATTATCTGAATCCTGGAAAACATAACCTATATGGGAACGAATGGATGCAAGGTTTTGATTGTTCATAGTTAAATCTGTAACTTTCAGTTCTCCCTGACCATTTTCTATTCCAATAATAGTTTTAAGAAGTGTAGATTTCCCTGCTCCATTACAGCCAATGAGCCCTACTTTTTCACCTTTTTGGATATGAAAATTCAAATCATCTAATATAATACGATTCTCTATATAAGAGAAAGAGAAATGATTCAGTTTAATCATAAGGTCACTCCTTTTAAAAATAGTAATAGTATACACATAATACCAAATGTAAGTTTAGATAACTTATAATCATATTTTTGTGATTGTAATGGCATTACACCTTTAAAGCCTCTTAACATCATAGATTGATAGACATTCATAGCACGATCAATGGAACGAAGCATCATTGAACCAACTAATGTACCCCATGTCTTTATAGAAATACCCTTCTGCCCTGGTGCACGTAAGCTATAAGCAAGCAAAGTTTTGTCTGTTTCTTTAAAGAAAAGAATGAGATATCTTTGGATTAACATGATGACGACAATAAGAGATTGAGGAACTTTTAGTTTAGATAATCCCATACAGAGTTCCTCCATAGATGTTGTGGTCATCAATATGTAAGAGAATAGTAAAGCAAATATTCCTTTTAATGCGAGCACAATAAAACAAGTGATTCCATATCCCTTAAAGAATAAGAAAGGTGTTCCCATAAAGAGTAATAAAGCCACTAATGGTTTAAGTTCTCCTAGACATTTGAATAAATTGATTTCTCCAAGCATTGAAAATAAGAGTAATGGTAAAAACATCACTACAATATAAATATTATGAATAGAATAAGAAGCAGTGATTATCAAATAAAGTAATACAATCAAAATCTTATAAGTGGGATGAATGGCAGAAAGAATGGTTGTACGCTTAGAAAGTGCATCAATTTGATGCACTCTCTTAATGGCTTTCTGTATGTTTTTCATGATAACGATGAATGAGCATATAGAGTCCTATGACAACTAAGACTCCAACGATTCCTGCAAACATCCCACCTAAGATTGATTCATGTCCTGCAATATTATAGTCAGGTAATAATGCAGTGAGTTCCTGAACACGCGAAGACAAAGAATAAATAGCCCCTTTATGTTGTAATTCTGTAGAACCAGTCAACTGTAAAATAGACCATTCTAATCCATCAGGAAAGGCACTTGCGAATATTGATAAGATCCCAGCCACTGCAACAGAGAGACCACCAAAGAGTGCAAGAAGCTTCTTTTTAGATGTTTTTGCTAGTTTAGTTGTGTGCCCCTGCCAGATAAGTTCTGGACGTGCTTCATAAATAAATGATAGAACTAAGCCTGTAATAATACCTTCTACTGCACCTATTGCAAGATGAATAGGCTGCATCACACCAATGAATAAGTTCCATGGGAGTGCTGTAATACCTGATAATTCTGTTTCTACAACTACTGAGAAGGCACCTAATTGTAAAGAAATGATAGAGCCTAAGATAGAGGCAATCATTAAGTTCTTCTTAGATAATTTTTTACTAATTATTGGCTTAAATATCAACATCGAAGAGATAAAGCATCCATAAAATGCCATATTCCATATATTACATCCTAGGGCAAGTAACCCACCATCCGCAAAAAGCAGACATTGTATTGCCAGTATACCTACCATCGTAAGAAATCCTGCATAAGGACCTAATAGTGCGGTTAACATGAGTCCTCCTGTTAAGTGTCCTGATGAACCTGTTCCAGGGATAGTGAAATTGATCATCTGGGCTGCAAAGACAAAGGCGCCCATGACACCCATCATTGGGAGTTTCTGTGGATTATTTTCTTCTTCTAGTTTTTTTATTGAATAAATAGTCATTGCACCTGATGCCAAATACATCGTTGTCGCAACAGCAGGTGAGACTAAGGCGTCAGCCATATGCATATTATTTTTCCTCCAGTTTAATATCCTGACTACCACTTCTAAATCCTTCTAGATCAAGTGTTACATAGTCATATCCTAATTCTTTAATAAATAAGACAATCTCTTGATGGTAATCCATACATTTCATAAAAGCATCCTGATCAATTTCTAAACGTACTAAGTCATTATGTATTCTTGCACGTACATTGTAGAAACCATATGCATGAAGATAATCTTCAATCTTTTCTACTTTACGCATTTCCTCATAATTAAGTAATGTATGATAAGGAAATCTTGTCGCAAGACAAGGTGAAGAAGGCTTATTAGCCGCTTTTAAATCATAAGTACCAGCCAATTCTCTAATTTCTTTTTTAGTCATATTAGCCTCTAAGAGTGGACTATGTAATCCTAATTCCTTAATTGCTTTGATACCAGGACGATATTGTTTTAAATCATCAGCGTTTGTACCTTCAAGAATAGTAGAAATACCTAAACTATGTGCAAGTTCCTTCACTTTAGTAAACATATACTTCTTACATAAATAACAACGATCTACAGGATTATTCTCTATTCCTGCACCTTCTAATTCATCTACATGAATCACTTTATGAATCGCCCCTAATTCTTCAGCTATTTGCTTGGCTTCATCTGCTTCCATCACAGGATGAAGCGCCGTTTGAATAGTAACAGCATAGACATGCGTATGATATCTCTTTGATGCTTCAACTGCCATTTTTAATAAGAGTGTACTGTCTACGCCACCAGAAAAAGCAATCATGACATCCTCATGTAAATACTGATCAATGATGGTTAATAAATTCATAATAACTCCTTTCCAGCAATTGATAAACATCTATAATAGATAAATTATGTTTTTCACTTAATAACTTCGCACTTTCATATTCAGGATACGCTCTTTTCTCTCCATCTATATTGACCACCTTAAATACAGCATCACCTAAAGGTGTAGAAATTGTTTCAAAAGTTCTTTGAAGAACTGTACGTTCCATGTAAGTACGTCTAATACCGATAGTACTTGTTTCTTTAAAAATGATTGTTTCTAATTCTTTTCTTTTTTCTTCATCACATAATACATTGAGTAAGTAAGCAGGTCTGTTCTTTTTCATCATCACAGGAATATAATGAACATCTTTAGCACCATGAGACATTAATAACTCCATCACATGACCTAATACTTCTCCTGTACTATCATCAATATTTGTTTCTAGTTTACATACCTTATTGGTGCCTGGGATCTGTTTCAATCAACATTGCACGAAGTAAGCTTGGTCTTTCATAAGCACGCTTACCTGCCCCTATACCTGTCTTTTTTATTGTAAAGGTAGAAGGAAGTGTATGAGATGTCACAATAGACGCAGCAATGGCAGCGCCTGTAGGAGTCACTAATTCACCTTTGATTGTATCAATATGAATAGGTAAATGATGACTCGATACAATGTTGTTAACAGCTGGAACTGGGATAGGAAGTGTTCCATGAGCACAATTCACAGTACCTGTTCCTTCATAAATAACCGGAATATAGACTTCATCAATCCCTAAATCATCAAAGCATACCGCTGCAGAAATAATATCTACAATAGAATCCACAGCACCTACTTCATGAAAATGCACTTCTTCAATAGTTGTACCATGGGCTTTTGCCTCTGCTTCGCCTAAAATAGTGAAGATCTTTTTAGCTAATTCTTTAGCATGATCTGTCATTTGTGCATGATCAATGATATGTAAAATATCATGCAAGTGACGATGTTCATGATGATGGTGATGTTCATGATGTGTATGTTCACCATATAAGTAGTTCATATCGTGATCATGATTATCATGATCTAGAATGACATTAAAATCACAGACATCAAGTCCTGATTTATTGACTCTTGTGATTTCAGTTTTAAAACCAGTCAAAGGTAATGATGAAAGAACTTCTTCTAATACTTCTTTTGAAGCTCCTAGATCAAGTAAGCTTGCGACAAACATATCTCCACTTATTCCAGAATAACATTCTAAATATAATTGATTCATTTTGATTCTCCCGTTCTATTAATCTGAGTTGCAATATAACCTGCACCATAGCCATTATCAATATTCACTACCGCAATACCATTGGCACAGGAATTAATCATTGTAAGTAAAGCACTGATACCATGAAAGCTGGCTCCATAACCCACTGATGTAGGTACTGCAATAACAGGACAGTCTACTAAACCACCTATGACACTTGCAAGAGCTCCTTCCATTCCTGCCACCGCAATAATACATCTTGCAGATTGCAAGATATCTAATTTAGATAATAAGCGATGAATACCACTCACACCTACATCATACAAACGTTCTACATGACTCCCAAAGAATTCAGCTGTCTGTGCTGCTTCTTCAGCCACATTAAGATCTGCCGTACCAGCACTACATACAACAATCTTCCCTTTATGTTCCTTTTCTTTTTCTATCTTTATAATATGTGATAATGGATCATATTCTAGTTCAGGAAATTCATCCCTTAAAAGTTCATATTGATGTACTGAGGCTCTTGTCCCAAGTACTTCTCCCTGCACCTCATAAAGTCTTCTCACAATACCGACTAAGTGATCATCTGCTTTTCCCTGGCAATAAATCACTTCCTGAAAACCTGAACGTATTTCTCTATTTGTATCTAATTTCGCATAGCCTAATTCTTCAAAAGCTGATTTCTTAAAGAATTGTTCGGCTTCTTCTACAGATAGTTCTCCTGTTTTAACTTTTTCTAGTATTTCCTTTGTTTCCATATAATCACCACCTTTATTAGGGTAACATTAAACCCTAGTTTAGTGTCAAATGTTTTGTATCTTCATTATACAATGAGAGAAAAATAGTTCACAAGAAAACTTGTGAACTATCACTTTTCTAATAATTATTTTAAGATTGAATAAACTACTTCTCTCTACCTTCTATAGTCATTTTCACCAGACCAAGCACTGCTGCATATAATACTCCAGCCACTGGCCATATAATCCATGTGAACTTCCAGTTATTTGTCCAGAAACTCCATCCAAGATATATCGCAACCATTAAACACCAATAAGCACCCGAAAAAGCATCTGTCTTCTTTTTCAAATGTTTCTCTTCTATTGTATATTCCCCTTCCTGCAATAGAGTATCATAGCTAGACTTGATCATACCTGCACGAATAAGAATATTGACACCTATAGAAACAATAATAAGTAATAGACCTACAGATATACCACTCGTATAATCTTCTACTTCCATTACACCTGCCATTATAGTAGGAATGGCAGAAAGAATACAAAGTACTACTCCTATCGCAATATTCCTTGTGAATGTTGATTCATATTGTTCTCTTCTTTCACGTACCATTCCTGGTACACCATATTCTGTCTCAAAGATTTCTTTTTCTAAATGCTGCATATGAGATTCTCGTAATCCATAATTCACAAATAGATAGACAGCTATTGCGACTAATACAAGAAGTAGTACTAAACTAAAACCTATAAGTATATGATCTTCTGTCATTGTACCTAATACTATAAGAGGTACAGGACTTAATATGCATAGACTTGTCGCATTGGCGACTATTCTTGAACCTTTACTTTTCATATCTAAATATTGATTGGCTTCTTCCATACTTACCTTGATTGTATTAGTTTCTGTATATTCATTGAGTGGTTCTTCTTCTATTTCATCTTTCAATAAGTAGTCTGTAGTGACACCAAACAGTTCAGACATCTGAAGTATTCTTTTTAGGTCTGGTATAGATCCTGCACTTTCCCATTTTGAAACAGCCTGCCTAGATACACCTAACTTACTTGCAAGTTCTTCCTGTGACCATCCATTCTTTTTTCTTTCTTCTATAATCTTATCAGCAAGAATCATATTCTTCTCCTCCTTACATACCAAATATACCAATTATGATAGTTTCCTTCTACCAATTCAGGATGAAAATATGTCAACTGGCGGTTGCAGGAGGTGATTTTTCTAAACAAGTCTGATTATATAAAAAAAACGCATGGTGTGAACATGCGTTATTTAGTCTATCTCCTTATATATTACGTCCCTGGTATTGGACTGTAACCACGTAAACAGTTTTATGTAGCTCGTCAATTCGAAAAATGACAATATAGTTATCAATCAATAATTGTCTGTATTTTCCAGCATATCTTCCTTCTGTTCTCACTTGATGAGATTCAGGAAAAGTATCCAAACCCAAGATAGCATTTTTAATTCGATTAATTTGTGCTCTCGCATTTTCAGAGGCTGATTTTTCAATTGCAATATAGTTGTAAATATAATCTAATTCAGAAATTGCTTTGGGATTGATTTTTACTTGATACTTATCCAAAGTGCTTTTTCTCCAAATCATCGAATACTTTTTTTGCATCAACTGCTTCTGCACCATCCAACAGTTCTTGTTCAGATTCAAAGATTGCTTTGTCTATACGATTTATTCTAGCAAACTCATCATATAATTCACTGCTCATCACAACCAGGTCACTATAGCCATTTTTTGTAATGAAAATAGGTTCATGATGTTTGTGTGCAATATTAGAGATATCATTTGTATTTCTTAACTCCTTAATAGGTAGAATTAGTGGCATAATACCTCACTCCTTTCATCAACATAATTATAGCATAATTATGTTGATATGATAGAAATATTCTGGCGAATATAAAAGACAACCATTAGGCTGTCTTTCTGGTAAGAGAACATTTAAATCATCCTATTAATTTTGAGAATGAATTAAAGATTCATATATAGTTCCTTTACTGTCTTCTAAAGCTTTACTCTTATATTCCTTACTCTTTGATTCATTACCCATATTTTTGTAGATAACTGATAATAAGAATTCAAGATAGGGAGTATCTTCATTGTTTTTAGTATATTCTTCATCTTCTAGATCAGACTTCAATTCATCATAATACTTAATTCCACCACTAATCAAAGTATCATTAACCATATCCATCTGTCTATATAGGGCATGATCATTTGTAGTGCTAACCATTTCCAACAAACGATCAATCATAGATGCATTCTTCTTATCTACATATATATAGAATACTGATTTTGCGAGAGTAGACTTCTGCTTAGAATTCATAGGAACATGATTCATTATATTGTTTACTTGAGTATCTATTTGTTTGTTATCATTTACTTTTAGATAAGCATTTAAAAGTAAATATTCCCTATTAAATAGAGGAATACATATCTTAGCTAGTTGAGTTGCCATTAAGTCTTTTATTGCCTTAATATCATTGTTTTGGAGTAATGTTAGATAATTTTTTAGGAGTTTCTTTCTGATGATTACTGGAATAGTACCAATAATAGCAATCACTATAGCGACAATTAACATAGCATTCATACTTTTATGCCCCTTTCTCAATCAACTTTATAATATCATTTAATTCATTAATAATTATATCTGCCTGACTCTGATCTAAGCCAAACTTATCATCTTTTAAAGCCAATACCTTAATACCAGCTCTATTTGCAGCTAATATTCCTTTAGATGAATCCTCAATAATAATAGCTTCATCTTTATTCACATTCAATTCTTTAATTGTATGTAGATATATTTCTGGATTTGGTTTACTTTCTTTGAATTGTTCACCACTTACTATAAGTGAGAAATACTTTCTTAAACCAGCCTGATCCAACGCAGTATTAATAGTATATAACCTAGAAGAGGACGCTAATGCTATTTTATAATGTTTACTTAAGTGTTCTAAAACGGAATAGATCTGAGGTCTAACTACCGCTTTATAATCACGATCTAATGAACGAAAATATTCTTGAAGCATATTTTTAAATGTCATGAAATCAGTTTTTCCATTCCACATTGTGTATGCATGTTCATAATATAATTTACTATCAATACCAATGAGAGGAATACAATCACTTACTTGTATTTCTATATCATGCTGTTTAAAAAATCTTATCAAATCATTTATATACATGGTTTCACTATCAAAGATGACACCATCCATATCAAAAATAACAGTTTTAATCATAATTATAAATACGAGCAGGCATTATATAATGCCTTGCCCGTTTTCTCTTTTTAGTATTCTAAGCACTTATAGTATCTTCTGATGTCTAATGGATGACGTCTGTTGTGTTCTAGATGAACATTAAGTCTCATGAATGCTGATCTCATTACGATTGGAGATAAGATACCTCTGAATTCATCTCTGATACCAGGTAATTCAAAGTTCTTAGTATCGATAGTTGTAACATTTGCACAAATTTTACCAACAAAGTTTTCAACACGATCCATTTCTGGTCTAGTCTTATCTTCACCCTTGATTAATAATACTGTAGTATCTCTTTCGATAACTTCTAATAAACCATGGAAGAAGTTAGCTGCTGAGATAGGACGAGTGCGCATCCACTGCATTTCTTCCATAATACACATACCATAACAATGAGCCCAGTCTTCAAGGTTACCTGAAGCTACTAAGTATGTAAGTGGTGAGTCACAGTATTTATCTGCATATTCTTTCATCTGAGCATCTGCATCTTTATATACCTGAACAATATCTTTTGGTAAGTTCTGCATATCAGATACTAATTCATCATACTTATCGAACTGTCCAGCATTCTTCATGAATCTTAAGACAACTGTATACCACCAGTAATATTCTCCACCTACTGTTGTGACTAATTCATCAACTTTGTTTGCGATTGGAGTATCAACTACTTCTACATAACCAATAACTCTAGCACCTACTTCGTGTGCTTTATCAATAGCCTGTTCTACTTCTACTGTATGGCCAGATAATGAAGCAACAACTACTACTGAATCCTTTGTAAAGTTTGCATCACCTTCATATAAGAAGTCTGTAGCATTAGTTAAATATAATGGTAAAGAGCATCCTAACTGTCTAGCTGTATGGAAAATCTGTCCTGCATATAATAGTGTTCCACCAATACCAACTAAGAAGATATTCTTATACCCATCTTCACAAATTTTATCTACTACCTTTTCTACCTGAGGAATCATATTTACCCCATTTAAATGATCTGTATAAACTTTCTTTTCATCAAAATTAAACATAATATTTTCTCCTTTTTTATTTATAAATATTTTTTTAAGCTGCTAAGATTCCAAATTGTGCACAGATAATACCAAAGATAGCTGTACCAACAATCATAAGAATGACATTTGTCTTTTTTTGCAACAACTTATAATAGATTCCAGTTGCTGCTAATGGTAACAATCCTGGCATAATACCATCTAATACACTTTGAATCTGTGTAGCTGACTTACCACTACCGATTTTTAATGCTGTTTTAGCTACAACAAGTTCGTTTGTCATACCACCAATGACCATAACCCCTAGAATTGCAGCTGCTAACATGAATTTTTCCATCAAGCCAGAAGCCTGAACTTTTTCTAAATAGTTTGCTCCTAATTCATATCCTTTAATTGCACATACATAACGTAAGATGAAAGTAGGAACATTGAAAATTAAGAAGAATAGGATTGGTCCAAGAATATTACCCTTAATAGCAAGAGATGTACCAATACCTACTGCTAATACACGAAGTGTTCCTAAGATAAGTGAATCACCAATACCACTTAAAGGACCCATTAACGCAGCTTTTACTGCATTGATAGATGATGCATCAAAATCATCATTTGCTCTATTCATTTCTTCCATAGCTAGTGTGATACCACCAATGAAAGGTGTGACATGGGCTGTACAGTTAAAGAATTCCAAGTTTCTATGTAATGCTTGTTTTAATCCTTCAGGATCATCTTTATAAATCTTTTTAAGAGCTGGACCTATCATGAATTCAAATCCCATATGCATCTGTCTTTCATAGTGCCATGAGAATTCCATTGGTAATGATCTCCAGAACATTCTAACTAAATCTTTTTTTGTAATAACACCACCATTTTCAGCATTGATTGGTGTATCTACTTTAGAAGTCATCGTCATCATCCTCCTCTACTACATCTGTTGCTAACTGTGTTTTTTTAGCTGTGAAATCAATTGTTGTAAAAATAATAATAAGACCTAAGAGTGCGATACCAACTACTGGTAATTTGAAATATGCTGATAATACAAATCCTAAGAAGAAGAATGGTACGACCTTCTTATTCATGATCATCTGAGCTAACATAGCAAACCCGATACCTGGTAATAAACCTGTTGCGACAGTTAATCCGTTAGTAATAACAGCTGGAATAGCTTCTACAAATTTCTTCATTGCATCTGATCCAACTGAGAATCCAAGGAATACCATTAAAAATAGTACTGTACATGTTAAGAACCCTGTAGCCATATGAATGACACTTACCATGTGTACATTACCTTTTTCAGCATAGTTATCAGCAACTTTACCAAGCAATGGTCTAACTAATGAGAAGAAAATATTATCAATTGCTACTGCAAGTAAAGCAATTGGGAACGCCATTGTAAATGCAACTGCAGGTCCCTTACCTGTAACAATCGCAAATGCTGTTCCTAATACACCACCAACAATAACGTTTGGTGGAATAAATGCACCAACTGAATAAGAACCTAAGAATGCAAGTTCAAGTGTTGCACCAATCTTAATTCCTGCATCAAGATCACCTAACACTAGACCTACCAGCGGGCCCAAAATAATAGGTCTCTGTAACTGGTTAGTACCTGTAGCCAAATCACATTTCCCTAAGAATGCGATACAGCCAAGTAAAAACGCCTTCAACATCATAATCTTTTTCCTCCTTTATAGAACGTTTTTAGCTAACATCTTTTTATCTGCTGGAACCATTCGAATTTCAACTTCGTCCCCTCTTTCGATTAGTTCCTTTACTAATGAAATTTCTTCATCAGTCAGATTCACTGCTTTAGAAATATTCTTTGTTTCATTTGTAGCCTTTGTTCCGCCAAGTGTTACAGAATGAATATCTGCTTTTGTCATCAATTCGTAAGCATCTTTTACGCTCTCAACAATAACAAATAACTTGTATTTATCTGTTACTCCTGAATTTAATGCTTTGATTGAATCTTCAATATTCTTAATAACTAATTTTGTTCCTGCTGGCTTTGCCATTTTAATAGCTGTTTTTCTAAGATTATCTTTAGTAACTGCTGTATTTGCAATCAAGATACAATCAGCTCCTAGTGCACTTGTCCAAGAAAATGCTACCTGACCATGCAATAAACGATGATCAACTCTTAACCCTACTAACATAAATCCACCTTCCTTTTTTTAGAAATCTTCGTCTTCTGTATTAACGGCGACATTATCTTTATTTTTTAATTGAATTCCTTCTTTTCCTTCTTTTAAGGCATTATCAATATCAATACATCCGCTACTGTTTTTAATAACTAATTCTAAAACTATATTCATGTTCATTCCTGAAATAATTTCTACATTACCCATATCCAGCAGCTGAATCATAGCGTTATAAACGCTACCTCCTTTGATATCACATAAAATTATGAATTCTTCTGAAGAAGTACTGATTCTTTCTTTTAATTCAGTTACATATTCGTTAGGATTGCGTCCTGGTAATAAACTATATGTTTCTACGTCAGCAGCTAATTCTCCAACAATCATTTTTACTGAATCAAGCATTCCTGCAGATAATCCTCCATGCGATGCAAGTATGATTTTTGCCATGATTTACACTCCTTTCCACTCATCTTAGTTCAAGCAAGCTTTGTGCCAGTTTACAGATTTTTATGCTTGATCCGTACAACCAGCTTCCACTTTTAAACAAGCAAGCTTTGTGCCAGTTTATAGATTAATTACGCTTGATCTGTACAACTAGCTTCCACTTTTAAGCAAGCAAGCTTCGTGCCAGTTTATAGATCTTTACGCTAAATCTGTACAACCAGCTTCCACTTATACTCAAGCAAGCTTCGTGCCAGTTTATAGATCTTTGCACTTGATCTGTACAACTAACTTCCACTTTTAAACAGGCAAGCTTCGTGCCAGTTTATAGATCTTTACGCTTAATCTGTACAACTAACTTCCACTTTTAAACAAGCAAAAAGTGTGCCAATTAATAGCACACTAATCATTAATAATATAGTTGTATATATATTCTATTTCTTCATCTGGAATCTCAACGTTGTAGTATGTTTTAACATCTTTCATTGAGATATTTACTTGATCTATAAACTCTTGATGCTTTTCCTTAAAGTCTTGATCAGTAAAGTTTGAAATAGCTTGTCTTGTAACTAATCTTTCTACAAGACAGCAGATATGAACATATAATCCAAAGCATGTTCTATTCTTAAATCTCTTATGTAAGATATTCTGTAGATGATCAATTCCTTTCGCAACATGTTCTAGTAGTTTATCTGGATTTAATATAGTTAAGTTATTCATGACATTGGATAATGTGAAATTACGTAAGATATTCTTTTCGAATATCTCCATCTTAGCTTGAGTCATATACTTCCCAAAATATACTTCTATCGCATTCTGACCCTCATTAATAATCAATTCCTGTATACCTATATATTTCATAGATTCAATATTTGGATCAAGTGTGCCAATGACACATACAACCTCATAATCATTCATTAACTGATCATAGACCTGTTTACGTATTAAAGCAGAATAATCATAAGTAATAATCTTTAGATTTGAATCTTCAGGTAAAGAATTGAATAAGATTTCTTTGATCTTATTCGCTGTACCAATTCCTGATGCACAAGAACAGATTACAATAGGTTCTTTCTTTTTCTTAAGTTCTACATGCGTTTTATAGATGTTTTCCTTAAGAATAGAATCAATTACTTCAGTCACTGTTTTATTGAGTTTAATTCCCTGTCCTATTTCTAGCGCACATTTAGTATTAATATTGTTTACTAAGGCAATATCTGCATTACTTGTATCTAATCCCTGATATATTTCTTCAAGAGAACCCATATCAACTAATAAATAAAGTTTTGAGATATTACCAACATGTGCAATGTAATCATTGATCTTTCTTGTAATAGTTTGTATATCCACATCTAATGGCATATCAATCGCATCAAATATATAACTATTCAACATTCTATTGGCTGCTTCCGCAATAGAACTTGCAGTTGAATAACCATGCGCAATAATAACCGCAATTGTGAGATCTTCACCAGAATGTGCAAAATACTTAATCATACAAATACAGATAATACATTCTACAAAGTCATCAATATCCTGGTTCATATTATTCTTTAAGTAATGAGAAACTTCCTGTCCTATTTCATATTCACGATGAAATTCAAGTTTTAGATATTTCTTTAAGTTTTTTACTTCATCATAATTCTCATTGATCCAGTTATTTGTGAGATATGTATTCTTAGAGAATTCTGAAACATATGTAGCAAGTGCAATCAACTCATTATGTGAAGTCCTAAAGCCATAATGTTCAGTGATATTATTAAATATCTTTTCTAGATAGTTTGTAAGATAATCAATTGAATCTGCACGATTATCATTAAATATAAGCTTCTCAAAATATCTATCTACAGTATTCTGTGCATTTACTGCAAATGACTGATCTCTTTTAAGATTAATTAATGATTGATAAAAATCTTTAATGATACCCTGATCTGATACAGGAAGAAGTGTATTAAGAGACACAAGTTTATGCTTCTTCATAATCATAGAGGAAACATCTATACTATTTCTAATACTGTCAGGCAAATCATAAGCATGTATTTCTAACGTATCTGAATTACTTTTGTATAATGCACTCACACAGCTTGCCTGAATAGTATTAGTCAGTTCACCAATATTACCTACAAATGTGTGATTCAGTAACAACTCATAAACGTTAGATGAAATAAGAATTGTTTTGCCAACACGCTTCTCTTCATTCTTCAAAAAGCTATACATGAGTTCTAGTTTTTCATTTTCTCCTCTTTGTGCAAGAGATGGAATTGTTAGAATAACTGGAATACGTCTGAGGAATGTTTTTAATAATGCTTTTTGTGGTGCTTCTGTTGTCGCAAATATAATTCTACATTTAGATTTATACCACTTATTATTATCACCTACTAAGTGATAGATTCCCTGGTCCATATAAAGGAATAATTTTTCCTGACATTCAGCATTTAAACAATGCACTTCGTCTAAGAATAATACTCCACCATCCGCAAAATGTAATAAACCTAAGTTATCACTATCTGCACCTGTAAAAGCACCTTTTTTATAGCCAAACAGATTCGCTGTGAGTAGTTCTGGGTTATTGGCATACTCTGAACAGTTCACCTGTACAAAATTCTTAGATGCATCAATTAAGCCTGTGTCTACACAATATTCATACGTAAGTTTAGCCATAAATGATTTACCCGTACCAGTTGGTCCATAAAACAACATAGGTAATCCTACTGGTGGGTAAGATACTGTTGCCTTAATCTTCTCTACAATCTGATACATGCTTTCATTAGACCCAATAAGTTTTTCAAAGTTCTTTAATTCTGTCTGATTGTTTAATTCAGCTTCCAATTCATCTAATGATTTGTATTCATCTGATGAGAGTTTCTTCTTATACTTACTTTCAAGAGAACCTCTTGAAAGATATAAAACAGGGCTTGTTTTGATTTTAATAAGTTTCTTGTCATTAAATAGTTCATTTAATAATCTAGTCACTTGATTTCTACTTAGTTTTAATTCTTTTGATAATTGGATGGATTGACATTCATCATATGAATTTTGATCCATTCTTCCATTAATCAACAACATTATTTTTTCTTTCAATGAAATCACCTCATCGTTCATGATAAAACAAATAAAACTTGTGTGCAACAATCGTTATTCGTTATACTTTTCTATTAAATATCCATACATTAATTGGCACGAATTTTGCTATATAATAGTGAGGGGTGATGAATATGAAACAAAAAATGCAATATACTCAAACATTAAAACAAACATTAAAATTAAATCAAAAACTATTAAAATCGTTAGATTTCCTTACTGACAACATTGATGATATCAATAAAGTTGTTCAACAAGTATTAGAAACCAATCCTTTTTTAGAACTAAAATCACCTAAAAACTATGATACTCAGCAGTTTATTGAAAGTATTTCTAATAAACGTTCTTTAAAAGATGATCTCTATTTACAATTAAGTGCATGTACTCGCCCATATAATGAAGATTTGATGGATTATTTGATTGAATCATTAGACGATAGCGGATTCTTATCCTACCCTAGTGATCAATATCTCACTGATTTAGATATAGATAGAGAAATGCTTGATGCTCATTTAGATATATTACGTTCTTTTGAACCAAATGGTGTTGGAGCAGCTGATGCGATTGATTCAATCATCATTCAATTAAAAAATAATAATAAAACAAAAAGTTATACACTATTTAGAGATTATCAGGATGTTATCTTAACTCAAAACTATTCACTTATTAAACAGAAAACAGGATTAAAAAAAGAAGAGATAGACCATTTATTTTATGAAATACGTTCTTGTAATCCATTCCCGTGTAATATGTATAGTTCATCCCAGGATGATTATATCTCACCAGATGTTTTAATAGAGGTAGAAGATTCCAATATTATGATTACTCCTATCAATCAACCTGAACTCATCGTAAATGATCTTCTTTATGAGAAGGTAAAGAATGATGAAAATATGAAATCTTATTTTAATGATGCACATTTCTTAATTGAAAATCTCACAAAGAGAAATCAAACAGTATTATTTGTTGCAAATGCTTTAGTTGATATCCAAAGTGGTTATTTCTTATACGATGATGAATTATATCCATGTACCTTATCACAGCTTGCAAGTGAAACAGGATTCCATGAATCTACTATTTCACGTACATTAAATAATAAGTACTACAGCTTTAATGGTGAGGTTTATCCTCTTAAACAACTTCTTGTTTCTCAAACTGCTTCAGGAGATAGTAGTGACTCTATTAAAAAAGCTATTGTTGAATTAGTTGATAGTGAAGATAAAGAGCACCCACTTTCGGATAATCAAATTCTAAAGAAACTAGAAGAATTAGAATTACATTGTTCACGTCGAGTCATTGTCAAGTATAGACAACAATTGAATATTCCTTCGTCTACAAAACGTAAGGTTCTTAAATAAGACTATGACTTGTACTTAGCCTTTTCACATAAAGAGTAACTAAATAGACTTGGGGTTAACTCAAGCTTTAAAACTGCCAGGGGTGTAAATAAAATGGTACCCATAAGGAGGACAACAACCTGACAGTTGTGATACCCCTCCTGTGGGTATCATTTTTTTGTTTTGTTGTTTAAATTCTACTATGTCAAAATCAAAAAAATTCACTGATGAAGAAATTAAGTTATTATCTAACTCACCATACGTCAAGAACGTTAAACAAAACAGACTGATAT